>JAFQCJ010000058.1 GCA_017416445.1 Oscillospiraceae bacterium
CTTCTTCACGGTCTTCTGCAGATCGATGATGTAGATGCCGTTACGCTCGGTGTAGATGTAGGGAGCCATCTTGGGGTTCCAGCGACGGGTCTGATGACCGAAGTGCACGCCTGCCTCCAGCAGGGCCTTCATGGATACGACATTTGCCATAGTGTTTGTTTCTCCTTTTTTCGTTTAGTTTTGTACCTCCAGGCACATCGCTCCGCGGGCTAACTTCCTCTCGAAAGCACCGACCCACAGTCCGCGCCTGTGCGGATTCACCGAAGTATAATACCATAAGTATAAACGGAATGCAAGCAAAACTTTCCTTATTTTTCTCAAAATCTCCGCTTTTTTTGTCCTTTTTGGCCGCTCTCAGGGCGGCGGAAGGGTTTATCGATCAAAATAATGTCGTCGCCGAAGCGTTGGACGCAATCCCAGGGGATGTAGTAGTCCTCTCCTCTGCCGAACAAACCGAAAAAACGACACGGCCCAAATACGATAAGGGCCTTGGCCGATCCCTCAGGGAGACATAGCTCCACATCCCCCACATAACCCAGGCGACAGCCGTCACAGAGGTTGATGACCTCCTTACGCCGCAATTGCGAAAATTTAACCACCATACTTCCACCTCACCCTATCTTATGCCGGGGTGCAGTTGTCCCATTCCGTCGATTTGCCAATCTTTTCGCCGCAGAGAATAAGGCCTCCGTACCCCGGAGATACTTTTCTCAAACGAAGGATGGAGGCACGGCAATGCGGAGCAAGGTGGAGATTTGCGGCATCAACACAGCAGAATTAAAGGTGCTGAAAAATGATGAAATGGTGACGCTGCTGCAGCGATTGCGGGCAGGGGACGATACAGCACGGGAAGCTCTCATCTGCGGCAATCTCCGCCTTGTGCTGGCGGTGATCCAGCGCTTTGCGGGACGGGGTGAGAATGTGGACGACCTGTTTCAAGTGGGGTGCATCGGCCTCATGAAGGCCATCGACAACTTCGACATCAGCCAAAATGTGCGCTTTTCCACTTACGGCGTGCCCATGATCGCAGGGGAGATCCGCCGCTATCTCCGGGACAACAGCGCCATCCGCGTCAGCCGCAGTCTGCGGGACACGGCCTATCGTGTGCTGCAGGCACGGGAGGCGCTGATGGCACAGACGCAGCGAGAACCCTCGGTAGAACAGATCGCACAACATCTGGGATTGCCCCGGGAGGAGGTCGTGGTGGCCATGGATGCGGTGGTGGATCCCATCAGCCTCTATGAGCCTCTCTATGATCAGGCAGGAGACACGGTCTGCGTCATGGATCAGGTGCGGGACGAGGACAACACCACGGAACACTGGCTGGATCAGTTGTCTCTGAAAGAGGCCATCGCCCGCCTTGACCCCCGGCAGCGGCGCATTTTGGCAATGCGGTTTTACCAGGGAAAGACCCAAATGGAGACGGCGGCAGAGATCGGTATCTCACAGGCGCAGGTAAGTCGCCTGGAAAAAGGCGCCATTGCGTGTATCAAGCGGGAGTTGTAGCAAAAAAAGAGAGCCTCGCGGCTCTCTTTTTTGCTCTGGTCTGGATTAATAGTTCTCGGCGTGGATCTCGAAGTAGGCCTGAGGATGATTGCAGGTGGGGCAGATCTCGGGGGCATTGGTACCCACGATGATGTGACCGCAGTTGCGGCACTCCCACACCTTGACCTCGCTCTTGGCGAAGACCTCGGCCATCTCCACATTCTTCAGCAGTGCGCGATAGCGCTCCTCGTGATGCTTCTCAACGGCGGCCACCAAACGGAAACGATGGGCCAGCTCAGGGAAGCCCTCCTCATCGGCGGTCTTGGCAAAGCCCTCATACATATCGGTCCACTCGTAGTTCTCACCCTCGGCGGCGTGGAGCAGATTCTGTGCGGTATCACCGATACCCTCCAGCTCCTTGAACCACAGCTTGGCGTGCTCTTTCTCATTATCAGCAGTCTTCAGGAACAGAGCAGCGATCTGCTCAAAACCCTGCTTTTTGGCAACAGAGGCGAAATAGGTGTACTTGTTGCGGGCCATGGACTCGCCGGCAAAAGCGGCTTCCAGATTCTTCTCGGTCTGCGTACCTGCGTATTTGGACATAGTCTTTTCCTCCTGCAGAAAATTTTGGCAATTGCCTTAGATGGTTCTATTATACCCCTTTTCGTAAAATTAACAAGGTGCTTTTGCAACAATTCACAGAAATTTTTACCGAAAAGGGTGTTGACATTTTCAATAAATATGATACAATCATTTTCAGCAAATTCCCCAAAAACTGAATCCCCTTATCAAGAGTGGCGGAGGGAACGGCCCGATGAAACCACGGCAACCTGTTTTTCAAGGTGCCAAATCCGACGATGAATCGAAAGATGAGGAAGAGCAAGAAAAATTGCAGCACTCTGTCGATTCTGGCAGGGCGCTTTTTTATTGCATTCCGCAACCACAACGCACCGTCTCCATGCAGACGGCAGAACACAAATGAAAAGGAGAACTACTATGGCAAAGCATCTGTTTACTTCCGAGTCCGTTACCGAAGGACATCCCGATAAGATCTGCGATCAGATCAGTGACGCTGTTCTGGACGCCATCTTTGAGCAGGACCCCCATGGCCGCGTAGCCTGTGAGACCACCGTCACCACCGGCCTTATCCATGTGATGGGCGAGATCACCACCTCCTGCTATGTGGACATCGCCAAGATCGCCCGTGAGGTAGTGGGTGAGATCGGCTATGACCGCGCAAAGTACGGCTTCGACTGCAACACCTGCGGCGTGATCCTGTCCATTGACGAGCAGTCCGGCGATATCGCACTGGGCGTGGACAAGTCCCTTGAGGCCAAGGAGACAGGCGATGATGAGCTGGACAACGGCGCAGGCGATCAGGGCATGATGTTCGGCTATGCCTGCGACGAGACCCCCGAGCTGATGCCTCTGGCAATCTCTCTGTCCCATAAGATGGCCAAGCGCCTCACCGATGTGCGCAAGAAGGGTGTGGTGGACTATCTCCGTCCCGACGGCAAGACGCAGGTCACCGTGGAGTACGATGAAAATGGCAAGCCCTGCCGTGTGGACACCGTGGTGGTCTCCACCCAGCACAGCCCCGATGTGGAGCTGGAGCAGATCCGCAAGGATATGATCGAGCTGGTCATTAAGCCCACCGTTCCCGCCAACCTGTTGGACGAGAACACCAAGTATTATGTTAACCCCACCGGTCGC
>JAFQCJ010000059.1 GCA_017416445.1 Oscillospiraceae bacterium
ACATCTCCTGTACGCCTGACCGCGATGTTGCCTATGAGGTGACCGTCAATGGCCGGCAGTATAAGCAGCAGATCTTTACCTTCTGGTCCAAGACCTGGATCTGCGACTACACCGTGAATGTGTCCTTCACTGATCCTGCCAGTGTCCCTGCGGGCACCAGAATCGTGGACATGAACAACAACGACATCACCTCGATCACCACCAGCGGCACCGGCGACGGATATGCTGGTCAGTTCAAGGTGCTGTATCCCGCTGACAGCATCGCCGGACAGACCGGAAGCGCGCAGCTGTCCTTTGATACCAATGTCTATCAGTACGCAATCTTCTACGCTTCTGTAGTCGAGGTGGATAAGTACGGCAAAATTCAGAATTACATGGTGGACACCGACCCCACCCGTCTCATGGAGCTGTCCATTTACAGCAACTATGGTGATGAGCCCGAGGAGGAAATGGACACCGGCTTGCAGATTGTCAAATACGAGGCAGGCACTACCACCCCTCTGAGCGGCGCCATGTTTGAGGTCGTTGGCCCTGACGGCGCTACTGTCGGAACCTTTACCACCAACTACTCCGGCAAGATCCGCATCCCCCTGACCCTCATTGGTAATTACACCGTGTATGAACGGGTCGCACCGGAGTTTTATCTGCTTAGTGAAGAGCCTGCCCAGAATGTTCAGGTCGTCTACGGTGAGGTGGCCGAGGTCGTCTTTGAGAACGAGCCCTACGGCAATCTCCGCATCGAGAAAACCTCCAACACAGGCATGAACCTACCCGGTGCCATGGTCACAGTGACTCACATCGAAAGCGGAAAAACTTATTCTGCTGAGACCAATTCCGCAGGCGTGGCCATGTTCAACGAGGTCAAGCCCGGTGCTTACCGAATCCAGGAGACCGCAGCACCCTCTGGCTGGCTGCTGAATGACACCATCTATACCACCAATGTGGTGGCCGGAGAAACGACTACATTCCATCTGGTCAATGAAGAGCTGCCCGGCTTGCGCATCATCAAGTATGACCGCAAAAATATGGTGGCTATGCCTGATGTCACCTTCGAGATCTGGCGTGATGGCGTTTCCCTCGGTACGTTCCGCACCGACGAATTCGGCGAGATCCTGCTGACCGATGTAGAGCCCGGCACCTACCGAGCGGTGGAAGTGGATACCGGGAATGACGGTTACATCCTCGACACCACTCCCCAGGAGGTAGAACTGGAAGCTGGCGACGGCATCAAGGAACTGATGTTCTTCAACGACGTCAAGCCCGGCCTGCGTCTGGTGAAGGTAGATAGCGCTGACCCCTCCAAGGTCATCCCCAACGTCCTGTTTGAAATCAAATCTGTTGCCGGCGACTACGGCCCCGAGGAGTTCCGAACTGACGAAAACGGTGAGATCGACCTGAGCAAGCTCCCGGCTGGCGCCTATGTGGTAACTGAATTGTCCTGCCCGGGCTACGTCATTGACGAAGCGCAGCGCATCATTCAGCTGGACCCCAACGAGGATGCTCAGTTCGTATTCACCAACAGCATCAAGCCCTCTCTGCAGCTGATCAAGCTCAGCTCCGATGGTTCTGCTCTGGAAGGCGTAACCTTCCGCATTGCCAAGATCGAAGATGGCACTCACTATCTGGATCGTACCACCAATAAGAACGGTGAGATTCTGGTCAGTGATTTGGAGCCCGGGGTCTATTCCGTGCGTGAAACCTCTACGGTGTCGGATCACATCATCGACCTGCGTGAGTACAAGGTGGAGCTGTTCCCCGGAAAGACCAGCACCCTGGTCATCGAGAATCAGATCCGCCCCAACCTCTATGTTTATAAGCACGATGCCGATACTGGCAAGCCCATCCCCGATACCGTGTTCATCGTCCGTGCCGCTGACGGCCACAGCGTCGATGAGATCCGTACCGGAACGGACGGCCGTGCCGAGCTGAAGAACCTGCTGCCCGGCGTCTATGAAATTACTGAGAAGTCCGTTCCTTCTCCTTATCTGCTGGATGCTCCCAGTCAGCT
>JAFQCJ010000060.1 GCA_017416445.1 Oscillospiraceae bacterium
AACCCCGCCAACATGGGCTTCTGCATCGCCTGTTTCCTCCGTGATATCGCAGGTGCAACGAAGCTCCACAGCGCCGCAGTGGTGCAGTACATCCGTCCCGAGATCATCGGCCTTGTGCTGGGCTCCACCATCATCGCCTTGGCTACGGGCGAGTTTAAGCCCCGCGCAGGCTCCTCCCCCGCTGTCCGTTTCATCCTCGGTGCTATCGTGATGATCGGCGCACTGGTGTTCCTGGGCTGCCCCCTCCGTATGGTTATCCGTATGGGCGGCGGCGATCTAAACGCCTTCGTGGGTCTCGTGGGCTTCGCCATTGGTATTCTGATTGGTATCTTCTTCTTAAAGCGCGGCTTCTCCCTGAAGCGCAGCTATACCGCTACCAAGGCCGAGGGCTTTGCACTGCCCTTCGTCATGGTGGCGCTGCTGGCACTGGTGCTGATCGTCCCCACCATCTTCGTTTTCTCCGAGTCCGGCCCCGGCTCCAAGCACGCTCCCGTGCTGGCAGCACTTGTGATCGCGCTCATCGTTGGCGCACTGGCCCAGAAGTCCCGCCTGTGCATGGTGGGCGGTATGCGTGACGCCATCATGTTCCGCGACTTTAACCTGCTGTCCGGTTTTGCC
The DNA here is from genome assembly GCA_017416445.1 of Oscillospiraceae bacterium. GTDB lineage: Bacteria > Bacillota > Clostridia > Oscillospirales > Oscillospiraceae > Vescimonas. The sequence goes on from JAFQCJ010000060.1 coordinate 619, forward strand.
GCCATCTTCGTGGTGGTGCTGCTGGGCAACATCATTCTCGGCAACTTCTCCGGCTTTTCTGCCTATCTCCAGCCCATCGCCCACGCCAGCCAGCTGTGGAATCTCCTTGGCATGGTGCTGGTCGGTTGGGGCAGCGTGCTGCTGGGTGGCTGCCCCCTCCGTCAGCTGATCCTCGCCGGCGAGGGCAATGGCGACAGCGCCGTGACCGTGTTCGGCATGGTGGTGGGCGCTGCTGTTGCTCATAACTTCAAGCTGGCAGGCTCTGCCGCCTCTCTCACCGATGGTGTCTACTCCGCAGGCGGTATCGCTACCTCCGGCAAGATCGCCGTTGTGATCGCCGCTGTTGTCCTGCTGGTCATCTCTTTCATGAATATTGCAAAAAAGGAGCGTAACTAACTATGGTCGATGCACGTGGTTTGAGCTGCCCCATGCCTGTTGTGATGGTGCAGAATGAAGTGAAGAAAGATAATCCCAATTCCCTCACCGTTCTCGTGGACGCCATGGTCTGCGTAGAGAACGTGAAGCGCTATGCCGCCTCTCAGGGCTATTCCGTCACCGTGACGGAGGAGGACGGCGAGTATAAGATGGAGCTGAGCAAATGAGGACGGTATTTACAGCACTGCGCCACGCCATTTCTGCGGGAAAAAACACTGTGCTGGTTACTATTCTCTCCCACACCGGCTCTGCGCCCCGTGGCGCAGGCTCACAGATGCTGGTGGGTAAGCACGGCTTGATGGCAGGCACGGTAGGCGGCGGCGCAGTGGAAGGCCGCGCTATCGAAGAAGCCCTCCGTCTCCTGCAAGAAGGCGGCGGCGCGGAAATTCGCGAGTATCCTCTGCACCCCTCCCTCAAGGATGATATTGGCATGGTCTGCGGCGGTGAGGTGACGGTGCTCCTCTCCCCTGTTACGCCTGCATGGCGTGATGTTGTGGAGGATGTGGAGGCGCGTTTCCGTGGACAGACAGGCGGTACGCTGTGGCTGTCCACCAAGGATAACAGTGCCCCCATCGTCACCGATAAGGGCGCAGAATGTCCCGCCATGGGGTATTTCCCCGTCAATATGCCCGCTTCCCAGCGTGTGGTGATCTTCGGCGCAGGCCATATCTCCCGCGCGCTGACGCCGCTGCTGCGGATGGTGGATTTTGAGGTAACTGTTTTTGATGATCGTCCCGAGTTCGCTGTGAAGGAGGCTTTCCCTCATGCAGAAACTGTCCTCTGCGGCAGCTACGACACCATTGAGGAGCTGCTGCCTTTGAAGGACGATGACTTCATTGTTGTCCTCACCAGCGGACACAGTAACGATTTCCAAGTCCTCGAACAGGTGCTGCGGCGTGAGTTCCCCTATGTGGGTGTCATCGGGTCTGCGGCAAAGACAGCGGCTGTTAATAAGCGGCTGTGGGCGGCGGGTATCTCCAAAGAGGCTACCGACCGTGTCCATACCCCCATTGGTTTGGCCATCGGCGCTGTCACTCCCGAGGAGATCGCAATCAGCATCACAGGTGAACTGATCGCTGTCCGTGCCCAAGGGCGTAATTGAACACATGGTAAAAGAGCGTGACGCAATGCGTCACGCTCTTTTGTTAGTTAGCAACACTTAGGCTATAATGGTGGTTAATGAATTCGTAATAGAGAAGATTGTCAGCATCGTCGTAGCATCGAACATAATGTTGGGCGTCCGGGTTATCTTCCTCGGTCATTTCATGGAAGAAAAGATAATACCCATCCCGCTCTATCCACTCGCTACGGGGAATGTTGATCGTATCAGTAATATAGTTAAAACGCTCCTCCGGATAAGTAAGTGATTTTTCCAGTACGATTTCCACGATCTCAACCCGTTCAACCGAACTGCTGTCAACGCGACCATAATAGAAAGCCAAGTGTTTCCCGTCATTATCCCGACTGCGATCCAAAGCCATTGCGCCACAATGGACAGGTCTATCTTCCGTGCAATCTACTGCAAAAGCACTGCCGGTTGTCCAGCCAATGAATTGCAGCACTGTATTGGTGAGTGCCACCGTGTTCTCATTCTCAATCATATATAGGCGGTGAAAACGGTGCATTTCCGGCACTTCACAGTATGTTACCACCTCTGTGGGAGCAAAGATGCCACTGCGTTCTTTTGCTTGTTCTATAGCCTGCATTGGCGTAAGGGAATAGAGGTTTACATAGCGGGTCAGCAGAATGACAAGAACAGCAATGGCGATATTTCTCAATGCGCGATGGCGGCGAGAGACGAGCCTTTTCTTTTTCATTTGCCCACCTCCGTCAAATCGATCCTGCACTCTGCATAGTCGCCGAAGCGATCATAGACTATCAAGATGGAAGTGTCATCTGCAGAAAGATTGATCTTACTTTCTATCTGCTTAACAAACTTATTCGCCCAGCTGCCACCGGCAAGCCGCTCGTATGTGCTGTCATCGGTAGAGAAGGTCAGATAGTTGTCAAGATTATAGTCAATGGGCGAAAGCAGGCGCTTATCATAAATATTGTAATACAATATCGCAGTACAATCCTCATCCGGCGTATAGTCTGTTATGGCAATAAAGTGAATGATGTCATTTCCCACTTCCATCTTGTAGTCGATCTGCTCTTCCATGGTGATCTCCATATCGCGATAGGGATCGTATCGAATCGACAATATCTCAAAGAAAGAATGCATCCCTCCAAAATATCCAAAAGCGGTACGGATACACACCACCACGATCACCGCTATAGCAATACGGCTCAGCCACAGCCAAATGGCAGGATACTGCTTGTCGATCTCACGGCCTGTTTCCACGGGGTCACCCATGGCCTCCACAGCGCGGGCATCGGCCTCTGCCTCGTCATAGCCCGCCTCACGGAGCATCTCGGCGTGATCCTCCATGTGATCCCACAGTTCTTGCCGCACAGCGGCGACTTCACTGGCGGTCAGATGGCGCAGCTCCTGCGTCAGCTGACGGCAATACTCCCGCCGATCCATCACGCCAACCCTGCGCTGAAGCGCAGCACGGCATTGACCGCGCCCTCATAGACCTCCCAGGATTGTTTTTCCTCCGCCAAACA
>JAFQCJ010000061.1 GCA_017416445.1 Oscillospiraceae bacterium
CACCGGCTGCGATAAAACGCAGCTGCTTCAGGACTTCACTGCCTACATCGCTCAATACGATGATACAAATGCAGTCAAGCCTGAACTGAGCATCAAGGTGTCCATCACCGGCTACGACCTCGCCGCCTACAATGATTTTGTCACCAACAATCCTGTGGAGGTGGAGGGGCGCGTCAGGCTGGGTGAAGTCTATGACAATCCTGCTGATGTTCTGAATGCCGACAATGCGCTTTTCTATGAAAACGGACAGCAAATCACGGTAGATGCCGTACCGGCTGAGAAGCTGACGGCTGACACGCTGTTTGTGTACGATCAGGATGGCACAATGCACGTCCTGATTACGCCGGTTGTGGAAGGCACAGCTGAGTCCCTCGATAAGGCCAGTGCGCTGCTGAACTCCGTGGAACATCAGGGTTCGCTGGGCGCTCAGTGGTTCGGCGATGATACCCTGACGGATATTACCCGCCTGAACGAGTACCTTCAGGGCATCGACAACGAAATGAATTCTTGGCTGAACGTGGGTGGCTGGATGAACAGCTATGACCGCTGGGCAGCTGAGAACACCATGTCCAACTACCTCGACCCCACAGAGATCGGTAACATTCAGGCATTCGTTGCCGAGGCTATTGCCGCCATCAACAGCGGTGAAACGCTCTCTGATGACACCATCGCCAAGCTACAGGCCATCATCGATCTGGTGAAACTCCTGGACTCCATCGGCATCGGTCAGAATGTCACTGCCGGAATTGCCGAGGGTATGACTGAGGCGGGCTTCGATACGGATGCCGAAACCGTCGCAGTGAACCTTGAAACTGCACTGAACACTGCGCTGGGCATCCAGAGCCCTTCGACCCGCGTAAAGCCTGTGGGTGAAAACGTATCGGCGGGCGTCGGGGTCGGCATGACCGGTTACGACTTTACCAGCGATGCCGCCTCTGTCGCCTCCAACGTGGAATCCGCCGTCAAGGGCAGCCTTACGGCTACAACACTTCGCTCTGCGGGTGTAAATGCTATGGCTGGCCTCCGGGCCGGTATTGTCGCCGGTCGCTCCGGCGTAATCAGCGCCATGCGCTCCGCTGCCCGCGCTGCCGTCAACGCAGCGAAGGCCGAGCTCAAAATCCACAGTCCTTCCGAGGTTTTCGAGGATGAAGTCGGCGTAATGACCATGCGCGGCTTCGGTCTCGGTGTGGAAAAAGAAGCGAAGGAACAGGCCAAGATCATCCGCAATGCCTCCCGCTACCTGACCGGCGAGGCCCGCGATGGAGCCATCGTATCGAATAGCAACGACAACCGGCGCACCTACAATCAGAACGTATCCTCTACCATTCAGGTACAGCAGATGGTGGTGCGTGATGAACAGGACATCAAATCCCTCGCTGTGGAGATCGCAACGCTCACACGCCGTCAGCAGCGCGGGCGCGGACTTAGGCTTGCCTGAGTTTATCGCCCGTCTGCTTTCGGGCATTGCCCGGTTATGGTAAAATGGGCGCGTTATTCTGAATTTGGAGGAATCACCCATGATTATAGATAATTGCACCATTACCATACTGGAAGGCGAGCTGCCCAATGAGGAGATCGCTGCTTATGTTGTCCGTGGCCGTGAACTGTACGGCTCTCGCCTCAACGGCATCGACATTCGCGTAGATGGCGACTTCGTCGATCTTTCCTACCATCTGGAGAAGATACCCTTTCAACGCATTCGCCGCATCACCGGTTATCTCGTCGGCACACTTGACCGTTTCAATGATGGCAAGGCCGCCGAAGAGCGCGAACGCGTGAAACACGGCATGACAATGTAATATTCCTTCGTAAGAGCACTTCGCCATGAGGTGCTCTTTTCTTATATCTATTGTGAGGTGATGAATCTGAACAACTGGTTTAAGTGGAACGGCGAGAGCTGTCTCCAGTATGGAATATACGTGACCGAGCTGCCGCCGCCCACCATCCCCGCAGAGCGCGTCACCCACACAAATGTCCCCGGTAGGGCGGGCAGTCTGACTACGCTGGAGGGCGATTATGTTTATGATGACATTGTGCTGTCCTGCACCTGTGTCATCAGCGACCCATCCAAAATACCCGCCATCGCCGGTTGGCTCCGTGGTTCCGGCACAGTCACCTTCGCAGATCG
>JAFQCJ010000062.1 GCA_017416445.1 Oscillospiraceae bacterium
CCGGAGAGCTGGATGGGATAAGCGTTGGCACGGTCAGAGAGGCCGACACGCTCCAAAAGTTTCATGGCCTTGGCCTCTGCCTCGTCTTTCTTCATGTGCTTGACCTGAATGGGGGCGAGTGTCATGTTGTCCATGATGGTCTTGTGGGGGAAGAGGTTAAAGTGCTGGAACACCATGCCCATCTTCTGGCGGTGCTTGTCGATGTTGACCTTGGTCTTTACCTTTGTGCCATCGGCCTTGGTGACCACGCTCTTTTTCTTGGTGATGTCCACACCGTTGAAGATGATGTCGCCGTCGGTGGGCTCTTCCAGCAGGTTGAGAGAGCGGAGGAAGGTGGACTTACCGGAGCCGGAGGGGCCGATGACCACCATCACGTCACCTTTGTTGATGTCAACGGTGACGCCGTCAAGGGCCTTGATGGTGCCCTTGTTATAATGCTTTTTCAGATTATTGACAGAAATCAAAGTACTCATGTTTGTCCTCCTTTCTTACACCTGAGGGGTCTTGGCCTTGCGCTCGTGCTTCTTGTTGATGGCCTCAGCACCGTTACGCTTGTCACCGGCACTCATCTTCTTTTCGAAGTGGGCGATGATCTTGGAGGTGGGGAAGGTGAGGCAGAAGTACACGCAGGTCGCCACGATCAGAGGCTCGGCGATGGAGAAGGTTGCGCCCTTGACGGAGGCAACGGCGTACATGATCTCCTGCACACCGATGGTGTAGCAGATAGAGGATTCCTTGATAATGGTAACGAACTCGTTGGCGATGGCGGGGAGAATGTTCTTGATGGCCTGCGGCAGAATGATGAAGCGCATATTCTGCAGCTGGGACATACCGAGGGAACGGGCTGCCTCCGTCTGACCGCCGTCAATGGACTGGATACCGGAGCGGATGATCTCAGAGAGGTAGGCGCCGGAGTTCAGAGACAGGGCCACCACGCCGGGGAGGAAACGGTCGAAGCGGATAAAGCCAAAGAGCTTGAAGTTGGGCAGATCGACACCTGCGAAGATGATGTAATAGATAATGAACAGCTGTACCAGCATGGGGGTGGCGCGGAACACCTCCACATAGACATTGGCAAGGAAGCTGAGGGGGTTGAAGCGGCTCAGTGCCAGCACGAAGCCACCCTGCTGGAGGAGCTTACGCTGTGTATGGGTAGAGAGGAAGCGGAAAGCGTTGAAGTTGGAAAGACGGATCATTGCCAAGATCAGTGCCAGAATAAAACCGAAGATAACGGTCAGTGCAGACAGAGAAATGGTGCAGATCAGGCCGTCGCGGAACATGGACAGGTATTTGAAAGTAGCGGCAAAGCCCTGAGCAGACAGCATGTGGTTTTTCTCCTTTCATGGGAAATTCTCCCCAGTGAGGTTCACTGGGGAGAATTCGTTTGTATGTTGGGGAATTAGCCCTCCAGCAGACCCTCGTGGATGTTGCCGGCAGCCTGCTCGTTGGCCTCGGCCACGAACTTATCCATGCTGCCGTCAGCCAGAGCGGCGGCGATGGCGGCGTTCACGCCATCCAGCAGAGCGGTGTTGCCCTTGGAGACGCCAACTGCGGAGCCCTCAGCATCGTAGGGGACATCCAGCACCACGGCCAGATCGGGATAGTTGATAGCATAGGTCTCAGCAACGGCGGTCTCGATGTAAGCACCGTCCAGAGTGCCGGCGATCAGCTCAGCGATGATGTCGGTAACCTTGGTCAGGGAGACGATGTCAGCCTCGGGGCTGTTCTCGTTGGCCAGATCCATCTGGATGGAGCCGTTCTGAGCGCCGATGGTCCACTGGGGATCATTGGTAGCTTCCAGAGAGGGGAACTTGTCAGCGTTGGCCTTCACGGTGACGAAGGACTGGCCGCCGGTGTAGTAGATCTCAGAGAAGTCCATCTTGTCCATTCTGGAGGGATCGGGGGAGTAACCGGCCAGAGACAGGTCAACAGTCTTGGCAGCCAGCTCAGCCAGGGTGCCGTCGAAGTCCATGGGGATAACCTCGAGGGTCAGGCCCAGATAATCGGCGATGTACTGTGCCAGAGCCATATCGAAACCGGCCAGCTGATACTCGCCGTTCTCGTCAACAACATAGAACTCATAGGGAGCGAAGTCGGGGGAGGTGGCCACGGTCAGGACACCGGGGGTCAGGGTGTTGTAGGCGTTATCCACAACAGCGTCATCGGGGGCGGCAGCGCCGTCATCGGCGGGAGCCTTTTCGCCGCAGGCGACCAGGGACAGGGCCATCATCAGGGCCAGCATCAGTGCAAGAAACTTTTTCATGGTGTTCTTCCTTTCTTATCTTAAAAATAATTTTTGATCTATAGTCATCCATACGAGGGGTGGTTATAGACTGTTTTGTGTGTCAGTTCCTTCTGACAGTGCCAACTATACACCTGCGTTGCATAAATGTCAACATGAAAATGAATAAAATTCCGCGACAATTGAGAATTTTGTATAGATTGCTGCATTTTAGAATGAAATAACAGGACCGAGTTGGGCGAAATAACTGCAAACTTTTGTGCATAATTGAATAAATATGCGAATATACTGTACCGGTGGCAGGGGAGTGCCAAAGAGAGGAAAGAGAGGGGTTGCACTTTTTGCGTGATTTGTGGTAGAATATGTGCAAAAGATGCGGAGGGGTGAGAAGATGGAACCATTACAGTATGAGGAGCGGGGGTATTTACACGAGGACTTCCGCCTGTTTCATCTGGCGGATGACAACCACGGGGAGTTTCCCTATCACTATCATGCATTTCATAAGGTGATCGCTGTGCTGGCAGGGCGCACCGAGTATGCGGTGGAGGGTGAGCGCTATACGCTGCAGCCGGGCGATTTTGTGCTGGTGGGGCGGGGGTGTATCCATCGGCCCATCATGACGGAGGGGACATTCTACGAGCGAGTGGTCTTTTACATCTCCCCCGAATATCTGCAGAGTATCTCCCGGGAGGGAGAGGATCTGGAGACCTGTTTCCGCCTGGCACAGGAGCGGTTCTGCTATGTGTACCGTGCCGAAGAGGAGGACGGCCTTCAGAGTCTCTTCACGGCGCTGGAGGCAGCCCGGGAGGATCGGGCCTTCGGCAGTGCGCTGCGCAGCCGCGCTTTGTTCACAGAGCTGATGGTGGCCATTAATCGCGCTGTTATCCGCGGAGAGCGGGGCGGCGAGGGACGGGGGGATAACAAGATCGTGGCGATTTTGCAGTACCTCAACGCCCACCTTACTGAGACCCTGACCATTGACGAGCTGGCGGCGCGGTTCTATATCAGCAAGTATCATATGATGCGCCGTTTCCGGGAAGAGACGGGCTATACCATTCATAATTATATAGCGGAAAAGAGACTGATGCTGGCCCAGCAGCTGCTGCAGCGGGGATTTTCCCTCACCGCCGCAGCAGAGCAGAGCGGCTATCAGGACTATTCCACTTTCTCCCGCGCCTATAAAAAGCAATTTGGACACGCTCCCTCCGCTAAATAGCACGATTTGCAAATTTTGCACACGAATTGCCGTTTACAAAGGAAAATGATGCTGCTATACTACGGGTGACACTATGTTTAGGAGGAGAAATTCTCATGGAAAAGAAATCCGTTTTGAAGAACTATCGTTTCCTGGCCATTATGCTGGGTGCGATGGTGCTGGGCTGTCTTGTTGGTTGGTTCTTCCCCGGTGTAGGCCCCAAGATCAAGCCCTTTGGTACCGTGTTTATCAACATGATGTTCTGCGTGGTGGTGCCGCTGGTGTTCGCCTCCATTGCCAGCTCTGTGGCGGGCATGAAGAGCCGCAAGCGCGCCGGTAAGATTCTGGGCACTACTGTGGCTACCTTCGTGGTGACGGGTCTTATCGCCGCTTTCATCATGTTTGTGCTGATGAAAATCTTCCCCCCTGTGCTGGAAGCATGGACCACCTTCGACACCGAGGAGATGGGCGAGTACGCCTCCATTTCCGATCTGATCGTCAACTTCTTCACCTCCAGCGACTTCGTGGGTCTGCTGAGCCGTAAGGCCATGCTGCCTCTCATCGTGTTCTCTCTGCTGTTCGGCTTTGCCACCAACGCAGCACAGGGCCCCGAGGGCCCCATTGCCAAGTGGCTCACCTCTCTCAGCGAGGTCATGATGAAGTTCGTGCAGATCATCACCTATTATGCCCCCATCGCTTTCTTCGCCATCTTCGCCGATCTGGTTGCCAGCTACGGCTCTCAGGTGGTGGAGGGCTACGGTCGCGCCATGGTGGTGTACTATCCTCTGTGCTTCGTCTACATCTTTACCGCCTTCCCCCTGTTTGCATGGTTCGGCGGCGGCAAGGGTGCTGTTAAGACCATGTTCCGTCACATTACCCGTCCCGCCGTTGTCTCTCTGGGTACCTGCTCCTCTGTTGCCACCATCCCCACCAATATGGAAGTGGCGGAGGAGACGGGCATCAGCAAGGATGTCAGCGAGATGGTGGTGCCTCTGGGTGCCACCATGCACATGGACGGCTCCTGCTTCAGCTGCGTGCTGAAGATCGCCTTTGTCTTCGGTGTGTTCGGTCAGCATCTTTCCTGGGGTCAGCTGATCCCCATCCTGCTGGTGGCCGTGCTGTCCTCTGTGGGTATGTCCGGCGTTCCCGGCGGCGGCTACATCGGCGAGTATATCATCTGCTCCATCTTCTTCCCCACCCAGATGGAGATCGCCTTCCCCATCCTCGTGATGATCGGCAATCTGGTGGATCCTCCCGCCACCATGATCAACGCTGCCGGCGACTATGTGGTGTCCTACATCGTCTCCCGCTTCGTGGACGGCAAGGATTGGCTGCAGAAGAAGCTCCACAAGGAAACTGTGTGATTTTCTCCTTACACGATAAAAAACGGCGTCCTGCGGGACGCCGTTTTACTTTTTTACTTTAGGCAGTGAAATTGCCCTTTACTTTCGCGAGTGAAAGTGCTAAAATATGAAACCACAAAAGCAAATGACCCAAATGCAAAGAAACAGGAGGGAACGAATATGGCAATTCGTGCGGCAAAGGCGAAGATCGCCAAGAAGGAAAAGAGCGATCGGCTCTACAAGGCCATCTTGATGCTGGAGACGGAGGAGGAGTGCTACAACTTCTTTCAGGACCTGTGCACCATCCCCGAGCTGCGCAGCATGGAGCAGCGCTACGAGGTGGCCACGCTTCTCAACGACGGCCTCATCTATAACGATATTCTGGAGCGCACCGGTGCCTCCAGTGCCACCATCTCCCGCGTCAACCGCAGCTTGATCTACGGTGCAGGCGGCTATGAGAGCGTGCTGGAGAAGATGAAGGCAGCCGAGGGTGCGGAGCAGGTGAAGGAAGAAGAATGAACGCCTACGAGACCTTAGCCCGCCGCTATGACGCCCTCACCTACGATGTGGGATATGAAAAACGGGCCGACTTCATTGAGTGGCTGTTTGGGCGCAGTAAGATCCCGGTAAAGCAGGTGCTGGATCTGGCCTGCGGTACGGGTACCATGACCTGGCTGCTGACGGGCCGCGGCTATGAGATGATCGCCGTGGATGGAAGCGCCGAGATGCTCATGGAGGCCATGAGCAAGATGGGCTCTGTGGAGGGCATTACGCCTCTATTTTTGCAGCAGAAGATGCAGAAACTGGATCTCTACGGTACGGTGGATGCCGCCATCTGCTGCCTCGACAGCCTCAATTACCTGACAGACCCGAAAGATGTGCGCCGCACCTTTGATCGGCTGCGGTTGTTCATCGCCCCCGGTGGGGTGCTGATCTTCGACATCAACACGGTGGAGAAACTTGCGGCGCTGGATGGGCAGGTGTTCCTGGATGAGACGGAGGATACCTACTGCGTATGGCGCACCCAGTATCAGCGTCGGCTGTGTACCTACTATATGGACATTTTTCAGCGCAGCGGTAACACCTGGCGCCGCAGCGCCGAGGTGCATCGTGAGCGGGCCTACACCACGGAGGAGCTGACCGATTGGCTCCACGAGGCGGGCTTTACCGATGTGCGCCTCCACGGCGATATGGTGCGCCGCAAGCCCCGGGAGGGGGAGCAGCGGATTTATATCAGCGCCATTCGAAAGTGAGGGACAGACCGTGTATTACAGTAGTTTCTGGGGGTTTTGCGCCCTTTCCATATTACTGGTGCTCCACGGCGGCTATCGTCTGTACAGCATGGGTATCTGTTGCGCCCTGCAACGAGTGAAAAAGAATCATCGTGTGCTACTGATCGTAGCGGCAGTAGTAGTGGCAGCTGTGTTTGTGGCGGGCATCGTGATGATGCTGCTGCAGATGGAAGCCCCCGCCATTCACTGTATGGGACTGCTTGTGCTGCTGTTGTCCTTTGCTCTGAACGGACAGCTGCGCCGCTGCGCACGAGAGGCGGAAGAGAATGAAGAAGAATGAGGAAGTTTATCCATGAGTGATCGTATTGTAAGAGCTATTTCCAGCGACGGCCTTGTGCAGGCTGCCGCCATTTGCAGCCGTGATCTGACGGAGCGTGCCCGTCAGATCCACCACTGCTCTCCCGTTGCCACTGCGGCCCTGGGCCGTGCTTTGTCGGCGGCCAGCCTGATGGGCAATGCCTTGAAGGGACAGGGGGCCAGTGTGACCCTCCAGTTCAAGGGCGGCGGCCCTCTGGGTACGGTATTGGTCGTATCGGATGCCGAGGGCAATGTCCGGGGCTATGCCGTCAATCCCCAGACCGATCTGCCTTTGCGCCCTGACGGGAAACTGGATGTAGGCGGCGCCGTGGGCAGCGAAGGCACACTGACGGTGATCAAAGACCTGAATATGCGGGAGCCCTATGTGGGCACGGTGGATCTTCTCGGCGGCGAGATCGCCGAGGATGTGGCGGCCTATTTCGTGGAGTCGGAGCAGATCCCCACGGCCTGCGGTCTGGGAGTGCTGGTGGACCGTGACCGCAGCGTAAAGGCGGCGGGCGGCTATCTCATTCAGTTGCTGCCCGGTGCCACCGAGGACACCATCGTAAAGGTGGAGGGCGGTATCATGGCCGCCGGCAGCGTCAGCTCCTTTTTGGAGAAGGACGATGACCCCGAGCATCTGCTGCGCCATGTGATGTCCGACTTTGACATCAAAGTTTTCGATGCCACCGATGTGGAGTACCGCTGCTACTGCTCCCGTGACCGCGTGAAGCAGGCACTGGTGGCCTTGGGCCGTGAGGAGTTGGAGAACATCATCCGCGAACAGGGCGGCTGCGAGATGACCTGTCAGTTCTGCGATGTGGTGTACAAGTTCACCGCCGAAGATCTGCAGAAGATTATAGACAATCTGTAAAAGAGAAAAAACATCACCACCGGGACTGGTGGTGATGTTTTATTATTCCATTCTTCCCAAAGAGAGTATGGTCAGCAGCGATGCGCCATAGCCGAAAATCAGACCCCAGCGGCTGTGGAGCAGGGCGATGGCGGCATAGCCCACGACTGCCAGAATGACCAGCCAAAGGAGGATGGAGAGCAGGCGTTTGGGATTGGTTTTGATGTTTTGCAGGCCGCCGATGATCTTGTGCCATGCAAAGACCCCCAGGGCGAAGGAGACAACAAGGACAATAGCGAATTGAATCATAGGTACATTCCTCCTGGGCTCTATTGTAAAGGCAAGAGGGAGAGATTGCAAGAGGCGATTTTCGGGCGACGAGGCTCGCCCGACCACGCTATCGCGTGGCGGCACCCACGCGGGCACCGAAACAGTCCACCGGACTGTTTCTCTCGCTTTGCTCGTGCCTTGTTAGAAGTACAGGGGGGTGTGTGAGGGGGGATGAAATCCACCCCTCACCTGTGAAATAAAACCCGCCGTAGGCGGGCAGTTTGCAAAGCAAACTGTAACTCCAAAAAAGAAATCCCCATCCGAATGGATGGGGATTTCTTTTTTGGAGCGGGCGACGAGGCTCGAACTCGCTACCTC
>JAFQCJ010000063.1 GCA_017416445.1 Oscillospiraceae bacterium
AATAGGGGGTGCCATACTTGGCGGTCATCTCAAAGAGGAGCTTGTTGTTCTCGGTGGGAGACCAGTCAAAGTCACGGGTGATGGAGTAGGTGGGGATGGGATACTGGAAGCCACGGCCGTTGGCATCGCCCTCGATCATGATCTCGATGAATGCCTTGTTGACCATGTCCATTTCCTTCTGGCACTCACCATAGGTGAAGTCCATCTCCTTGCCGCCCACAATGGCGGGCTGGCCGGCCAGATCGCGGGGCACCACCCAGTCGAGGGTGATGTTGGAGAAGGGTGCCTGGGTACCCCAGCGGGAGGGGGTGTTCACGCCGTAGACAAAGGACTGGACACACTGCTTGACCTCCTTTTGGGTCAGGTTGTCCACCTTGACAAAGGGAGCAAGATAGGTATCGAAGGAGGAGAATGCCTGTGCGCCGGCCCACTCATTCTGCATGATGCCCAGGAAGTTCACCATCTGGTTGCAGAGGGTGGAGAGATGGCTGGCGGGAGAGGAGGTGATCTTACCCACCACGCCGCCGAGGCCCTCCTGAATAAGCTGCTTCAGGCTCCAACCGGCGCAGTAACCGGTCAGCATGGACAGGTCGTGGATGTGGATGTCGGCATTGCGGTGTGCCTCCGCCGTCTCAGCATCGTAGATCTCGCTGAGCCAGTAGTTAGCGGTGATGGCACCGGAGTTGGAGAGGATCAGACCGCCTACAGAGTAGGTAACGGTGGAGTTCTCCTTCACACGCCAGTCGTTGATCTGCAGGTAGTTGTCCACCAGATCCTTGTAGTTCAGGAGGGCGCTGTTGACATTACGCACCTTCTCCCGCTGCTTACGATAGAGGATGTAGGCCTTGGCCACATCGGCGTAGCCGGCCTCGGACAGCACCTTTTCCACGCAGTCCTGAATATCCTCCACAGCGATAAGGTCGTTCTTGATCTTGGACTCGAACTCGGCGGTGACACGCAGCGCCAGCATGTCCATCACGCTGGGATGATAGGGCTTTTTCAGCGCATCGAAAGCCTTGGTAATAGCGGCGCTGATCTTGGTGATATTGAATTCTGCAACGGCACCGTCGCGTTTTGTCACCTGATACATAGTGTAGCTCCTCTCTCTTTTTCCGATCTGCCCCTATTTTGTGGACAGTTGTATATTTTTAGGGGCACACCACACAATATCTTGTGCAGTATACCCCCAAAGTATACAATATTCAATACGGTAAGTCAACTAGATATAGTATTATTTTTTCGACAAAAAACACTACATCTAGTTGTGCAGAAATCCAAATCACTCCACCGCCGCACCGCGGACAGATGCCTCCCCCACAAAAGGACGGACGAGCTCACACCAGCGGCGCAACGCCTCCTCTGTGGGGGCTGTTAGTCCGTGGCACAACACACTGTCCCGCTCAGTGTAGCACTGGATAAAGTAGTGGTCGGCTCCCTCGATCCACCGGGCGATGGCCCGGAAATCCTCGTCGGTGTGATATTCCGCCACCGCTGTGGTACGCAGCTCGTAATCCACCGTCCCCGTTTTCAAAAAGGCCAGGCTCTCCTCCACCGCCGATATATCAAACTGCTCCAAACCGATGGTAACAGCGTATTTCTCCGGGGAGTTCTTAATATCCATGGCCACATAGTCGATAAGCCCCTCCCCTACCAGTGCTTTCAGCACATCGGGGTGATTGCCGTTGGTATCCATCTTCACTTCAAAGCCGAGGGCCCGGATCTCCCGCAGGAGAGGGGCCAGATCGCGGCGCAGCAACGGCTCTCCACCGGTAAAAGCCACACCGTCCAGCAGCCCCTGCCGCTTTTTCAGAAAAGAAAGGAGGGCCGCGTCATCCATCACTGCCTCACCGCCGGCGATCAGAGTACTGTTGTGACAAAAAGGACAGCGAAAATCGCAGCCACCCAAAAACACGGTACAGGCCACACGACCGGGGAAATCCAGCAGCGTCAGCTTTTGCAGACCCTGAATCAACATATATGCCATCCTCCTTTTGCAGAACACTACATATTGTAGATGTCCCGTCTCCCTTTGTCAATGCACATTTCCGTGAAAAAACAGTGTTCACAATTTGTTATTTTGACATCTCCCCACACTTATGGTAGGATTTTCATGACTCTATGGCGCTTTTTGCGCCGTTTTCAAAGAAAAAGGAGCCAAGAAAATGAGAAACTACAGACTGATTACCGACTCTTCCGCCAATCCCGCCGTGGCAGCACTGGGCATCGCCACCGTGCCGCTGAAGGTAGTGCTGGGCATCCACGAATATGTAGACACACCGGAGCTGGACACCGTACTCCTGTTGGAGGACATGAAGCACTACAAAGGCTCCTCCGGCTCTGCCTGCCCTTCCGTGCAGGATTTTCTCGATGCCTTTGGCAACGCCGATGAGATCTTTGTGGCCACCATCAGCAGCGGTGTTTCCGGCTGCTATCACACTGCCGCCATTGCCGCCAATATGTACATGGCGGACAACAGCGGCAAAAAGGTGTTCGTATTGGATTCTCTCACCACCGGCCCCGAGCTGCAGCTTATAATGGAAAAGCTGCGTCAGCTGGTGGATACAGATCTCTCCTTTGAAGAGATCTGCCGGGAGATCAAGGCGTATCGCAAACACACCCATCTCCTGTTCTCCCTGGAGTCCCTGGAGAATCTGGCCAAAAACGGACGGTGCAGCACGGTGGTGGCAAAAGCCGCCGGCATTCTGGGGATTCGTTTGGTGGGCCGTGCCAGTGACGAGGGTACGCTGGAGCCTCTCCACAAATGCCGTGGAGAGAAACAGGCTCTGCACCGTCTCTTCACCTCCATGAAGGAGGCGGGTTTTCACGGCGGCAAAGTGCGTATTGCCCACACCTACAACCCCCGCGCCGCTGTACAGCTGATGGCGCTGATCCACGAGGAATTCCCCGGCTGCGATGTGGAGATCACCCACACCGGCGGGCTCTGCGCCTTCTATACGGAGAGCTGCGGCCTGTTGCTGGGCTTCGAGGGATAAATCATTTCTCTGCAAAACAGGCCATGTAATCACGGGCTTTGGCTACATAGCGGCGGGCGCTGTCGGCGTTCGCCGCTTTTTCCTCCTCCGTCACGGCACGGCGCACTTTGCCCGGCATACCCAGCACCAGTGAGCCATCGGGGATCACCGCTCCCTGAGGCACCACAGCACCGGCACCAATAATGCAGTCACGACCGATGACCGCGCCATTGAGAACGATGGCGCCCATGCCCACCAGTGTATTATCTCCCACGGTGCAGCCGTGGAGAATAACGCCATGACCGATGGTACAGTCATTGCCCACCGTCAGGGGAAACTCGGCATCGTTATGGAGGATGCAGTTGTCCTGAATGTTGGTGCGCGCACCGATTTCCACGCTGGCGTGCTCATCGCGGATCACCGCGCCAAAAAAGACGCTGCTCTCTGCGCCAATGGTGATATTGCCCAGCACCGTGGCATTGGGCGCAACAAAGGTAGAAGGATGGATTTGGGGCGTTTTCATAGTCGTTTCTCCTGCGCTTTTCTTACTTCTGTTCTTCATCGCCGTACCAGCAGACGAAGTTTTCCAACGCCTCACGCTCTGTGACCACAGCATTGGCGGGAAAGTCGGGATCGGGATAGCCGATGGCAATGCCCACCACGGGAATCTGCTCCTCGGGCAGAGCAAGGTACTCCCGCAAGCCGTTCTCGTAATATACCGCTTGGTACTCCACGCAAGTGCCCAAGCCGTACTCCATGGCGGCAATGCAGAGATTCTGCACGAAACAGCCCAAGTCAAAGCGGTAAGCATCACGCAGACTCTTCTCCATACAGACGAGGATCATGACAGGAGCGTCAAAGAAACGATAGCCCCGCTCTGTCCATGCAGCGCGTTTTTCCTTATCCTCCCGCTGAATATCCATCGCCGCAAACAGCTGCTTTCCCACGACGACCTGCCGCTGACGATAGACACCGGACGGTGTCACTTCAGAGGACTTTATGGGCTCCTCCCGCTGCAGCCGCGCAACATTGTCCGCTGCCAACTGCGCCAAAGGCGCACCTGTCACCACATGCACCAGCCAAGGCTGGAAGTTTTTGCCGGACACCGCTCGCTGCGCCAGTTTCAGCACCTCTTCCAAGGTATCGCGGGACACGGTCTTTTCCAAAAAGCCGCGGATCGACCTGCGCTGCAAAATTGCTTCTCTCAGTTCCATACTATATCCTCCTGCAATTTTTCTTACATGTAGGATAAGCGTTCCTTTTAAAAAAGTAAACCCCTTTTCTTGCCGCAGCAAGTAAATTTTCCCATTTGTCTTTCTTGCATATCTCCACTCCATTCGGGAAAATCTATGGTTGCGATACCCAATCGACATTCATTCGTGGATATATGACGGATGAATGATGACGCAAGAAAGGAGCAAATAAGCCATGTCTAGCAAGAACAGCAACAAGCTGAATGTCCCCGAGGCCAAGGCCGCTATGGACAAGTTCAAGATGGAGGCCGCCAACGAGGTGGGCGTCAATCTCAAGCAGGGCTACAACGGTGATCTGACCTCTCGTGAGGCCGGCTCCGTCGGTGGCCAGATGGTCAAGAAGATGATCGAGTCCTACGAGAAGAGCCTGTAACTCCCGCAAACTGAGAGCAGCAGTTTTCTCCTATAAAAAAGAACCGCCCTTGGGCGGTTCTTTTCTTCGTGTTTAAATCTCTACACCGGTTGTTTCCTCTCCGAACCGAATCACAGCCTTGCCCTCCTGCAGCTCAACAGTGTATTCATTGGGCTTCAAGGTGGTAATCTCTGCCACTCCGTCAAGGTTTCCGTCGGAGATCTTCGTGACCTTGTAACTCTCCGGGAGATCGGGTTTGTCCTTGTCCGACAGTTCCGCGAAAAGCCCCTTTTCATACAGAGTCAGTTCTACCGATGTATTCAGTTCTTCTCCCTCAAGACCAATGGCAAAGATCTCAATAAACACCGGCACCTTGTTTTTCGGAAGCTTTTCGCCGCTGATCAGCACAGCAACATTGGACGACGCGCCAAAGGGAGGTGCAGCAGCCGCTGCAACAGCCTTTATACAATCGGGCACTATCGCCACCGCCCGCCATTTGTAAATGGCACCCAGGCCGTTGTCCATGCTTAAAAACAGCTCTACCGTGGCCTTCTTGGTATTGGCAAGGGCCGGATAGGCACCGCCGCCGTTCACGAGGATGGAGGGTTTACCGAAAGAAGTTGTCGTTGTTGATACGCTCTGCGGTGTCACACCCGGCACAGAGGCACCGACGGCCGAGGATACTGCCGCTGCGCCTGCAGCTGCCACTGCCGTACCAACCGCCACGCTGCCTACCGTAACAGGATCGAGTGTGTCGAATGTCGGTGTTGCATCGGGGGCGGGTTTGAAACGATACATATGTTCATAGAAGAAATTTCTACCCGACGACTGCTTCTCCCGATCGTCTATCTCATCTCTCCACGATGCGATCTCGAAAGGCTCCCAGCCGTTACCTGTATTGATTTCATACGCAGCACTAAATCCATCCCTCTCAGTAAAAACCACATCCCAGGTGCTTCCATTTTCAGAAAACGCAAATCTGAGCGGCATGGGGGTAACAGTCTGTCCACTTCCGCGGATACGCAGACGGTAAGCATCCCCTGCATCTACTCTTCTTGACAAATGCTCCGGGTCATTTATCCCCTTACTTCCCTCTCTGATCTCTTCCAGTGTAATCGGAACAGCATCGTATTCTCCTTCAAAGGAAAAGGCGTAGTCAACCGAATGGGTATCTTCCGTGAGATACAGGTCATGAAGTTTGACGGTTTCCCTAACAACACGGAACACAACATAAGTCTCATCCGGCAAAACAAGGGCATTTCCGCAGGCATAGGTTGTCGTGGTCGAACCGTCTGCTGAACTGGAAAAGCGCAGAAATCTTGACCAGTCTGTATATTCGTCGCCCACCGGGGTATAAGAAATCGTCACATCCAGGCGGTCATCCTCATCCAGCACAACGCTGTTCCTGTGCGGAAACAGTTCTCCCGTGTCGACACCGTTGATTTTAAATGTCGAACTTGCATTGTGGTCTTGAAAGATAAATTCGTACTTGAATTCACCCTCCGCTCCATATACAAACGGCATCAGCACCGACAGAAGCAACAGCACCAGCGCAGCGCGAGATGCAAAACGGGTGCATCTTTCTCTTTTTCTCATGCCGCCACCGCCTTTCTGCCGCGAATATGATGGATCACAATAACGCAGAGGCTCACCACAATAAGGGCTGCGCCGATGTATACCGCATAGCCCACCGTGCCGATATATGCCGCCCACGCTGTAGCCGCAGCATAGCCGAGGGCATTGCCGCCCACAAGGCGGTTGACCATATCCCGCTCAACCACAAGGATTCCCAAAAAAACCAGCAATTTATTGGCAACCACGATAATCAAACCGCGCTTTTTGATCAGCGCACCGCCAAACTGGGCAAAGAGCAGCACGCAGACAAAGGAGTTCTGTAAGCTGCCGTTTCCCGTCAAAAAGGAGTAACCGATCAGTGCCAACCCAATCCCCAGACCATTGATACAGATACGCCAATATTCCTTTGTAAACAGCTGTCTGATATTGGTATATTGGGGGATCTTCTTCAAAAGAGAGGACCAGACGCTTAAAAGGCCGATTTTCACCCGCACACGGAGCTTCCCACGGCTGGCGATCAGCGCTCTGACAAAATTGTTGACGATGATCAGCAGCACAGCCTTGCCGATTGTGCCGCCGATGACACTGCCGCCATCAAGGCCAGTCAACGCACCGGTGAGAAAATTGAGGGGCGCCAGCACAGCACTGTGAACACCGAACGAGCGCAGCCACCCCAGAACGAGCCAAAACACCGCCATGACTGCCGTTACAGGCAGACAGCCTTTCAAACTTTTAAAAAAGGCTTTACACCAGTTTTTTATCTTTTCCATCACACGATCACCTTCAAACCACAACACACATTTTGGCAGCACTCCTGTTGGAAGGCACCATCCGACAGTATTTTACTCCCAAATTCACCGCAAATAAACAATCACCGCATTTCCCGTTGAGTTTTTTCCCGGGCAGGTATATAATAGTGTCACGATCATCACTGCTGCAACAGGGGTGGTATCGTACAGAACTCCCCGCGGATCAATTGTACAGTACTAACAAGGAGGTGGCCCCGGATGCCCTTTCGCGCGCATTTAAAAACTGTGAATACCCACCGCCGGTTGGTACGGCGTTACTGTTTTAAGCTGGGGCTGTACCGTCAGGGGCTGCTCCATGATTTGAGCAAGTACTCCCCAACGGAGTTTTTGCGGGGCATCAAGTTCTATCAGGGCTACCGCAGCCCCAATGATGCCGAGCGGTATCACAACGGGGTGAGTCTGTCGTGGCTCCATCACAAGGGTCGCAACCGCCACCATTTTGAGTACTGGATCGACTACCGTCTCCGTGAGGACGGCAGCGTATACATCGGCGGATGCAAAATGCCCAAGAAATATGTGGCCGAGATGTTCTGTGACCGCATCGCCGCCTGCCGCGTATATCAGAAAGAACAATATACCGACGCCTCCGCATGGAACTACTATCAGCGAGCCAAGGACTTAAAGCATACCGACGCCTCCCGTTTCATGCACGCAGATACCGATGCACTGCTGGAGCGATGGCTGCGTCTGCTGCGGGATTGCGGCGAAGACCACGCGTTCGCCCTTATCCGCCAAGAGCTGCGCCAAGAGGACTACTGATCCTTTTTTACATCAAAAAGCAAGGAAAAACGGAAGTTTCCCTTGCTTTTTTCTTTTCGGCGTTATACAATATTGCGGTGAATGATTTTTAGAAAGGCGACTTGTCTTTATGAATCCCTATAAGACCCGACAGGGCGGCGCAACTGTTACGGTATTCGTCCCTTACGACTGCCGCAACAACTGCCCGTTCTGCATCAATAAAAAAGAATATGCCGATTGCAGCGGTTTCTCTTTAGAGAAGATCATCGACTCCATCCATACGCTGGATGCCATCACCCCCTACTGTGACTTTGTGTTCACCGGCGGTGAGCCGCTGGCGAATCTGGATTCTCTGCAGAAGATGCTGGATGCCATCCCCACCACCCACAAGGTGTACATCAACACCACCTTCCCTGTGCAGGAGCACATTTCTCTGGAGGAGATGCTGGCATTCACGGAGCGCAACAAGGATAAGATCACCTGCATGAACATCTCCCGTCACCTGCAGAAGTATGTGGAGGAGTCCCCCGACGAGGTGATCGCCAAAATTGCCTGCCCCACCCGCATCAACTGTGTGCTGTATAAGAAGTATCCTGTAGAGCAGCTGCCCGCCTATGTGGAGCGCTTCCTGCCCTACGGCATTCCTATCCAGTTCCGCTATGACTACACCGAGACCACTCCCGAGAACCTGTATGAGGAGGACAACGACCCCATCCTGCAGGATCTCAAGCGACTCTTCACCTACCGCGGTCTCGACGGCTGCCGTATGCGCAACGGATTCCACTTTGAGTACAAGGGTCTCCACATGACCTACCACAAGACCCTGCCCTACTCCACCATCGTGGAGACGGATGGCAGTGGCGTCACCTACGACATCCTCTACGATGTCCTCATCAAGCAGAACGGTGATATCCACTCCGACTGGACAGGTGTAGAGATGGATGTGGACGCCTATCGTAAGGTGGTCTACGAGCCCTACGACCTCCGGGTGCTGGACGGTACTATTGATTTTTGAAATAACGAAACCGACAGATGAGAATCTGTCGGTTTTGTATTATCTGTCGCGGTTTTTCTCCAATTGCTCCGCGGGTACGGAGGCGTGGATGGCGCTGAAATAGCGGTAGAGGGGCAGCAGGGATTTAAAGCCCGCAATAATGTCCTGTGCCAGCTGAGGGGAGTAGATCCGCTCATCCAGTGGCCCTTCCCAACAGACGGAGAGGCTCTTTTTCTGATACCAGTGGCGCAGTTCCTGACAAACCTCACCGCGGCTCCGGGCATACTCGGGGCCCTGCACCGTGAATACGCCGTCCTTCTCCAACTGCCGTGCAAGAGTCAGCAGTTCCTCGGGCTGGGCGGCGATGCGCTTACGGTAGGCCTCCATCAGCGCAGGGGCAGGTGCCCAGAAACCCAGGCCGAAGCTGTAATACTCCGGGGCAATCTCGAACCAAAAGGTAGGGCGCCCTGTCCAGTCTTTATCTCCCGTACGGATACACCACCACAAGTGGTCTTTGTAAGGACCGCGGCCGAAGAGGCGGCGGGCATCCCGGTAGATGCGGGACACTTTCAGCATCAGAGGCTCGTGGGGAAGCATCTCGTGGACCGCCTCATAGACCTGCTCGCCCAGCTCCTTGGTGGGCTGCAAAAGCGCCTCCTGATAGATGTGTTTGTGGTCCATGAACCAGCCCCGCTCGTTGTTGAAGCGGATCCCCCACATGAAGTCTACCGTTGCATCGGTAAAGCCCTGAAACATGGCATATATCCTCCTTGCGTCTTTCTTTTCTGCCTTGTATTCTACCCCCAGGGAGAAAATTTTTCAAGTGTTGCATTTACGACTTTACTAATTGGGAAATCGTGGCATAATAAAAGTATAATTTTGAAGAAGAGATCGCAATTTGTTACCATAAAGAAGGGAGAATAACTATGAACAGAGCTGTCTTTGAGAAATTGAATTACGGTTTGTATGTGCTGGGCGTGGCACAGGACGGCAAGGATTACGGCTGTCTCATCAGCTCCTTTGCACAGGTCACCAGCGGCAATCCCCGCAAGTGTACCATCACTGTCAACAAGGACAATCGCACCGCCGATGCGCTCCTTGCCGCCGGTACCGTGGCCGTCACCATGGTGGCAGAGGGTGCTGACAAGGAGGTACTGAAAACCTTTGGCTACAAGTCCGGCCGCGTGGCGGACAAGTTCGCAGGCCTCGAAGTCAAGCGCGACGGCAACGGCAATCCCTATCTCCCCGCTCTGGGTGCGGCATGGGTAAGTCTGAAGGTCGTGGAGAAAGTGGATATCGGCAACTTCTATCTCTTTATCTGCGATGCCGTGGAGGGCGAGCTCATGAACGACAGCCGCCTGCTGACCATGGATGAGTTCCTGGAAAAGGGAAAATTCGCCGCACCTCCCACGGCCACCGTATACCGTACCATGAGTGATGACGAAGGTTGGGTCTGCCCCATCTGCGGCTTCCATTACGATAAGAACGAGATGCCCGAGGGCTATCTCTGCCCCATCTGCCGCTATCCCGGCGAGAAATTCAACAAAAAGACCTCTTAAACCATTACAGAAAAAAGACCGCCTTGAAGGCGGTCTTTTCTATTGCGGTAAGACAATGCTTTAGCGCTGTCCCTTATCGTAGGGGATACCTTCTGCCTTGGGGGCACGGGAGCGCTTGGAGGTAAAGGCCAGCACCACCAGGGAGATGATGTAGGGCATCATGTTATAGACCTGGCTGGGCAGGTTGAGGGAGGCAAGGCCCTCAAAACCCATGTATACATTGGACAGAGCCCGGAACAAGCCGAACAGCAGCGCCGCCAGCGCAATGCGCAGAGGCTTCCACTGACCGAAGATCATAACCGCCAGAGACAGGAAGCCGAAACCGGCCACGCCGTACTCGAAGCGCCACTCGGACACACCGGCCGTGATAAACACAATGCCGCCCAGACCGCCCAGTGCGCCGGAGATCAGCACACCGGCCCAGCGCATCTTATATACATTGATACCCACGCTGTCGGCAGCCTGAGGATGCTCGCCGCAGGCCATGAGACGCAGGCCGAAGCGTGTCTTGTAGAGCATCACCCACACCAGCACAAGAGCAATAAAGGTCACCAGCATAAACCAGCTGAATTCAAAACCTCCCAAATCCACCAGAAACGCCTTCTTGGGTGTAGCGTACTGCACCACAGAGGAGACATCATCGGGGTCGGCGGCGGTGTTGATGGCCTTGACGATCACGGTGGCAGCCGCCAGGCCCAGCATATTGAGCGCCGTGCCCACGATCGTCTGATCCGCCTTGAAGTTGATGGAGGCCACCGCCAGCAGTGCCGAGTAGATAAGACCTACCAGTGCCGAGATCAGCAGCACACCCAGGATCATCACCACATTGGGCACATCTGCAGGCAGATAGCGCATGGTCAGCGCACCGCCCATGGCGCCCATGACCATGATTCCCTCAAGGCCAAGGTTGATAACGCCGGAGTGTTCGGCAATACAGCCTCCCAGTGCCACAAGGATCAGCACAGAGGCGAATGTCAGGGTATATTGCAGCAGCAGTACCATTACTGATCGCCTCCTTTCTCCTCAGCGGCAGCGAGTTTGGCTTTCGCCTTCTCCTCGCGGCGAGCGATGCCGGTATTCATTGCGTGCTTCATAAACAGCACGAAGCCGCACAGATAGATAATGATGGCGGAGATCAGATCGGAGATCTGGGCGCAGTACATGGTCTTATCCACATAGGCGCCGCCCACGGTGATGTGCTGGATAAAGAACGAGGACAAAATAGCACCCACGGGATGGAGACCGCCGAGGAACGCGGCGGCAATGCCGTTAAAGCCCATGGCAGGGACAGAAGAGGTGGAACACTGCCACTGCTCAAAACCGGTGAGATACAGCAGCGCCGCGCCGAAACCTGCCAGCGCACCGCCGATGATCAGCGTCAGGATGATGTTGCGCTTTTCCGCCATACCGCAGTACTTGGCAGCGTTCTTATTGTTGCCGGTAGCCTTCAGCTCATAGCCAAAGCGGGTCTTGTCCAGCACGATCCACACCAGCACCGCCACGATCATCGCCAGAGGGATGGCAATGGTGACATACTGGTTGTTGGTGAAGAGCTTGCCCAGCCCCAGAGAGGGGATGAGGGCAGCGGGATTGACGGTAGAAATATGATAGGTGTAGGGACTGGTCTCCTCCTTTACCAGCGTCAGCAGCATATTGACGAGGTAGAGGGTGATCCAATTCAGCATAATACCGGAGATAACCTCATTGACATTGCAGTATGCCTTAAGGAGGCCGCTGATGGCACCCAGCAACGCACCGGCAGCCATAGCACAAAGGATGCAGACCCACCAGGGCAGGTTCCAGCCCAGTGCCGCATACAGCGCAAGGCCCACACCGGCGCAGTACTGTCCCGCCGCACCGATATTGAAAAGGCCCACCTTATAGGCAAAGAGGATGGAGAGCGAACACATCAGCAGCGGCGCGGACTTCACCAGCGTGCTGCCCAGATACTTCATCTGGGTCTCCGTCTTGCTGTAGGTAAAGAAGTTCTTGATAACGGTCATGATGGCCTCGCCGGCGCCGGCGGGATTGATGAACAGCAATACCACATAACCGATGATCATGCCCAGCACAATGCAGACAAGGGAGGCGATCAGCGACTGAACGCCGCTGTTTTTCAGAAGATTTTTCTTCATGCCTTCACCTCATCTTTCTTGGCACCGGCCATATACAGACCCAGTTCTTCCTGGGTGGTGGTCTTGGGATCCAGCTCGCCTACGATCTCGCCCTCGTACATCACGAGGATACGATCAGGCACATCCATGACCTCGTCCAGTTCCAGCGACACCAGCAGCACCGCCTTTCCGGAATCACGCTGTGCCACCAGCTGCTTATGGATATACTCAATAGCGCCTACATCGAGGCCGCGGGTGGGCTGCACCGCTACCAGCAGTTCGGGGTCCTTGTCGATCTCACGGGCTACAATAGCCTTCTGCTGGTTACCGCCGGACATACTGCGGGCCATGGTAATGGGTCCCTGTCCGCTGCGGACATCGTACTGTTCAATCAGCCGCTGGGCATACGCACGGATATTGTCGCGGCGGAGGAACCCGGCCCTGGAGGTAAACTCCGGCTCGAAATACCGCTGCAGCACCATATTGTCCTCCAGCGTGTAATCCAGCACCAGACCGTGCTTATGACGATCCTCGGGAATATGACTCATGCCGCTTGTGCTGCGCTGACGGATGGGGGCGCGGGTAATGTCCTTTCCGCACAGGGTCACCGTACCGGTAGAGGGCGCCTCGAGACCTGTAAGGCCGTAGACCAGTTCCGTCTGGCCGTTGCCGTCGATACCGGCAATGCAGACGATCTCACCACGGCGCACACAGAAAGAGACATTCTTTACCGCGTCCTCCTTGCTGCGTTTGGAGGCAACAGAGAGATTTTCCACTCTCAGCACCACCTCGCCGGGAACAGAGGGTTTCTTCTCTACATGGAAGTTCACATCGCGGCCCACCATCATGGCAGAGAGCTGCTCCATGGTGGTGTTGGCGGTCTCCACGGTGCCGATATACTTGCCCTTGCGCAACACGCTGCAGCGGTCGGCCACCGCCATGATCTCCGCCAGCTTGTGGGAGATGAAGAGGATGGACTTACCCTCTGCCGCCAGATTCTTCATGATCTGCATCAGCTCTTCGATCTCCTGAGGGGTCAGCACGGCAGTGGGCTCATCAAAAATGAGGATCTCATTATCGCGGTAGAGCATCTTCAAAATCTCAGTGCGCTGCTGCATACCCACAGTGATGTCCTCGATAATAGCATCGGGATCTACACGGAGGCCGTATTTCTCCGAAATGGCCAGCACTTTCTCACGAGCTTCCTTCTTCTGCAAAAAGCCGTTCTTCACCGGCTCTACACCCATGATAATGTTGTCCAGCACGCTGAAGCACTCCACCAGCTTAAAGTGCTGGTGTACCATGCCGATTCCCAGATCGTTGGCATCGTTGGGGTTCTTGATCTTCACCTCAACGCCATCCTTGCGGATGGTGCCCTCCTCAGGCTGGTAAAGGCCAAAGAGCACCGACATAAGGGTGGACTTACCCGCGCCGTTTTCACCCAACAGTGCATGGATCTCACCCTTGCGCAGCTGCAGTGTGATGTTGTCATTGGCGATGATTCCGGGGAACTTTTTGGTGATGTTCAGCATCTCAATGGCATACTGATTTTCCAAAGGAAAACGCCTCCTTTCCTTTCCGCACCATTGGATACGGAAAGATACACATACTATGGCAACAGTATACTATATCCACCGCCGCATTGCAAAGATAAATTCCCGAATTTTCATGAAAAAGTGCAAAAAAAAGAGAACGGGCAAGCCCGTTCTCTTTTTTAACACAGTTGTTGCAATTAGCCAACGATCTGACCCAGCTCGGTCACATTCACATTGGTGGTAGCAGGCATAGCGGAGATGTCGCCGGAGACAACGATGGCGCCGTCGAACATACCCTTCACCAGAGCCTTGTAGTCATCCTGAGTGAAGGTATCGCTCCACTGGGTGGACTCCATGGGGATCTGGACATAGTTCAGAGTGGGATCATCGCCGCTGACCAGGCCCAGAGTAGCGACCTTGCCGCTGTAGTTGGCCCAGTTGCCGTTGATCAGAACATCAGTCAGGGTATCCACGGTGGTGGGATACAGACCCTTCATAGCGGAGGTGATGGTGAGGGAGGTATCCTCCATACCGGCATACTTGGCGATAACGCCGGCCTGGTCAACATCAACACCGATGACCTTGGCGCCCTCGACCTTCATAGCGGCGTCAACAACGGAGGTGTAAATACCGCCGCCGCAGGCGAAGATGACCTGAGT
The DNA here is from genome assembly GCA_017416445.1 of Oscillospiraceae bacterium. Taxonomy (GTDB): domain Bacteria; phylum Bacillota; class Clostridia; order Oscillospirales; family Oscillospiraceae; genus Vescimonas. The sequence continues at coordinate 14,561 of JAFQCJ010000063.1, forward strand.
GCCGCCCTGATACCAGGTATCCATCACGGCAGTGATGTCAGCGGTACCATAGAACAGACCGCCATAGATGTAGTTCATGTCGACGGTGACACCCAGCTCAACAGCAGCGGCGTCAGCACCCTGCACGAAGCCGTAACCGAACTTCTGCACGGCGGGAACAGCCATACCACCCAGGTAGCCCAGCTTGGTGTAGCCCATCTTCACAGCAGCGTAACCGGCCATGTAACCGGACAGCTCCTCCTGATAGACGGCGGAGTAGACATTGGTCATGGTATCAGCGGTCAGGCCGGCGGAGGTCAGGTCGAACTCGGAGACATCCAGAGCGATGAACTTCACATCGGTGTAGGTGGGAGCGGTCTGAGCAATGGCGTTAGCGAAAGCGAAACCGGGCAGGACGATGACGGTGTAACCCTCGTCAACGGCCTTCTCGATCATGGCAACACGCTCAGCATCGCTGTCGCCGGCGGGCTTATAATAG
>JAFQCJ010000010.1 GCA_017416445.1 Oscillospiraceae bacterium
CCGGCAAGTTCCTGCCCGCTTACTACGATGCCAAGATCTATGAGAACGATCCCTTCGCCCGTCTGGACCAGACCGGCGTTGGCAAGCTGGTTGACATGGCCTGCAAGCTGGGCCGCGCCACCCGCGAGGATCTGCACCTGGGTATCTGCGGTGAGCACGGCGGCGATCCCACTTCCGTGGAGTTCTGCCACAAGACCGGCCTGGACTATGTGTCCTGCTCCCCCTTCCGTGTGCCCATCGCTCGTCTGGCTGCCGCTCAGGCTGCCATCAAGGGCTAAGCAATTGTATAACAAAAAGCACTCTCCTTCGGGAGAGTGCTTTTTTGCGCGAAAAAAACATCCCCCCGGGCGATTGCCCGAGGGGGAATTTCCTATTTACGGTGTAAATCTTAGAACTCGATCTCTTCGCCGCGCTTCATGCGCTCACGGAACTCAGCAGTGGCGCAGAAGATAGCGTCACCGGCGGAGTTGATAGCAGTCTCCAGAGAATCCTGCACCACGCCGATGATGAAGCCAACGGCCACCACCTGCATGGCGGTGTCCTGACCCACGCCCAGCAGAGAGCAGGCCATGGGGATCAGCAGCAGGGAGCCACCGGCAACACCGGAGGCACCGCAGGCACCCAGCGTGGCCACAAAGCTCAGCAGGATGGCGATGATGAAGTTGACGCTGATGCCCTGAGAGGCGGCAGCAGCCAGAGACATAACGGTGATGGTCACGGCAGCGCCGTCCATGTTGATGGTAGCACCCAGAGGAATGGCCACGGAGTAGTACTCCTTATCGAGGCCCAGCTTCTCGCACAGCTTCATGTTCACAGGGATATTAGCGGCGGAGCTGCGGGTAAAGAAGGCAGTGAGACCGGACTCTTTGAAGCATTTAAGAACCAGAGGATAGGGGTTGCGCTTGAGAGAAACACCCACGATGATGGGATCGATAACCAGAGCCACCACCAGCATGCAGCCCACCAACAGCAGCAGGATCTTGCCGTAATCGGTGAAGATCTCCAGACCGTACTCGCCCACAGAGGAGTACACCAGACCCATGATACCGAAGGGAGCCAGCTGGATGACCCATGCAACAGCCTTGGACACGGCGGCAGAGAGGTCGTTGAGCACATCCTTGGTCTTCTCGCCGGCAGCGCGGAGAGCCAGGCCCAGCACTACGGCCCAGGCCAGAATGCCGATATAGTTGCCGTTGATGATAGAGCCGATGGGGTTGGCCACGATGTTGTTCAGCAGCACGGTGAACACCTCGCCCAGACCGGCGGGTGCAGCGTTCTCAGCCGAGACGCTCAGGGGAATGGTCACCTTGAAGATGTAGCTGCCGATAACGGCCACCACAGCAGCGAGGAAGGTGCTGAGCACATAGTAGATGATGACGGTCTTGAAGCGGCCGCCGATGTTCTTGCCGGCGCTGGACAGGGATGCAATGACCAGCACGAAAACCAGCAGGGGCGCGATAGCCTTCAGGGCGCCAACAAAGATGGAGCCGAAGATGGCCACGAACTTGACCTGAGGCACGAACAGGCCCAGCAGCACACCGATCACCAGACCGATGGCAATGCGCAGGATCAGCGGGGAATCGACATAGCCTTTCAGAATGTTTTTCATAGTTGTCTCCTGTATATATTTTTATGTTTTTCTGGAAAAAGCGCGATTGCACAATCATATCAAAAAGCCACCGCATTGTAAAGAGACAAACTGCCTATTTTCGCGTACATTTTTCTCTCTTTCATGTACACCTTTTTCTTTTGGTGCGGTTACGGTTGCAAAGCCATCTCCTTGGCGGTATAATGACGAAAAAGGAGCGTGATTACAGTGAAAACGAAATTGGGCGGCCGCTTTTGGCTGGCATTGACGATCTTCAGCCTCATGGGACAGGTGGCATGGGTCGTTGAAAATATGTATTTCAATGTCTTCATCTACAAGATGTTCCATGCCAGCGCCGCCGATATTTCCAACATGGTCATGGCCTCCGCCATCACCGCCACGCTGACCACCATTTTGATGGGCACCCTGTCGGACAAGATCGGCAAGCGCAAGCTCTTTATCTGCGTGGGCTATATCCTGTGGGGTCTTTCTATTTTCAGCTTTATCTTCCTGCGGGAGGATATTCTGTCCAAGAGCGCCTCCATGATGGTCTCTGCCGCTACGCTGGGGGTGAGCCTCACCATCATTCTCGACTGCGTCATGACCTTCTTTGGCTCTACCGCCAACGATGCAGCCTTCAACGCATGGCTCACCGACTCCACCGACCCCACCAACCGCGGCGCGGCAGAGGGAATCAACGCCATGATGCCCCTGGTGAGTATTCTGGTGGTGTTCGGCGGCTTCATGTTCTTCGACCTGGAAAAGGCCTCCAGCTGGAGCGCCATCTTCGCCATTATCGGTACGGTAGTGACGGTAGTGGGTATCCTGGGCTTCTTCATTATTAAAGAGCCCCCTGTGGAGAAGATGGCTGACCCCTATTGGGAGAGCATTCTCTACGGATTCCGACCCAAGACGATGAAGGGCAACCCCACCCTCTACCTCGCACTGCTGGCCTTTATTATCTTCAATATCTCCATTCAGATCTTCATGCCCTACCTCATTATTTACTATGAGGTGTCGCTGCAGATGACCAACTATGTGCTGATCATGGCACCGGCCATCATTCTCGCCTCGGTGGTGACGGCACTGTGGGGTCGCGTGTATGATAAGAAGGGCTTTACTTACTCCGGCTTGATCGCCGTCCTCGGCCTCATGGTGGGCTATGTGATTTTGTTCTTCACCAAGACCACCGTTCCTGTGTTTGTTGGCTCCCTGTTTATGATGAGCGGCTATCTGGCGGGCATGGCGGTGTTTGGCGCTGTCATCCGTGATCATACGCCTGTGGGTAAGGCGGGTCGGTTGCAGGGCGTGCGGATTTTTTCTCAGGTGCTGATCCCCGGCGTGGTGGGCCCTGCCATTGGTAAGAAGGTACTGGAGAACGCGGAAGTCATGGTCAACAACGACGGCACCACTTCCTTTATCCCCAACGAGAACATCTTCCTGGCGGCACTGATCGCCATCATTCTGGTGCTGCCTTTCTTTATAAAGAAGAAGTCGTCAGCGGTTTTGTAACCGATTTCCCCCAATGGTTACAAAACGGTAACAACTTCTACAGTTTGATTACAGATAGGGCAAAATCGTTGACTTCCTCTGAAAGCTTTGCTAGAATGCGACATGTAAAGGATGTAACCGCGTTCATTTACACAAAAAATTTTTTGGAGGAAATAACAATGAAGAAGATTGTTGCTCTGGTTCTGGCCATGGTTATGGTTCTGGGCCTGGCTACCGTGGCTTTCGGTGCTACCACCACCGCCACCGTTAAGGAAGAGGGCTATTCTCTGGTGTCCATGAACAACGCCACCGATACTGACGTTGCTGCTGACTTCACCAAGACCGTGACCGACAAGGTTGTCACCACCGTTGGCGACAAGACCACCACCACCTACTATGCTGATTCCTATGTCATCGGCGGCGTGACCTACTACGCTTGCGATGCTACCATCGCTACCACCAAGCTGGTCAAGGACGGCGTTGTTGTTGCTTACCTGACCTCCGCTAACCTGAGCGCTGGTACCACCAAGGTTGCTACCGCTTTCGTCGAGGCTAAGGAGAAGCCCGCTTGCGGCGATGTCACCAAGGATTCCTATGTCGTTGATGGCAAGAGCTATCCTGTTGGCGGCGCTACCTATGTCCTGTACAACGGTCTGTTTGTCTCCGTTGACATGACTGCTACCACTCCCGTTGTTGAGCACGTCTTCGCCAAGAAGGCCGTGACCACCGACACCAAGGGCACCCCCGTTGCTATCGCTTGCGACGAGTGCAAGGCCAGCTTCCAGGTCGTGAAGAAGGTCCCCGCTGCTTACACTGGCAAGGTTAACACCACCGTTCTGGATGCTCCCTATGTCATCCTGATGGGCACCTATGCTCCCGCTGCTGGTGAGACCGTCGAGTCCGCTAAGACCTTCGACGCCGGTATCGCTATGTATGTTGGCATGAGCGTTATGGCCGCTGCTGGTTCCGCTGTCGTCCTGAAGAAGAAGGACTAATTTTAGTCGGAATTAACTAACTAAAAAAGAGACCCCTGCGGGGGTCTCTTTTTTCCGAAAAGCGGTTACGACTTGTTACAAAAAAAGAGACCCTTCGGGGTCTCTTTTTTTGCGTCTTATTCGAAGAAAGTCTCCTGATAGGGGAGAATACCCTGACCGATGGAGCGGAGCTGTCGCTCATTCTCCTCTGTCAGCGCATCGGTAATGGCCATCTTTCGCAGAATGTTCTTCACCGTGGTATCCAGAGCCGTACCCTCCCGGTAATCGGCGGGGAAGATAAAATTCACACGGTCCTTGGCCAGCAGATCCTCCACACCGGCGCGGTTGCCCTCTTGATATACAGCGATAGCCTGTCCGCCGTAGGAGCGCATCATCTTCATGCACGGCACATCCGAGAGCCCGTCACCGAAATAGATCATGTTGGTAAAGGGTACGCGCTTGGAGTCGTCGGGCATGGAGTCGTTGAGACGACGGTCGTCACAGACATCCAGCACACCCTTGTTGATACGATAGACGAACTGGGTCTTGTTGGTGAAGTTGACATCCAGCTTCGGCCAGCAGGCACAGCCGTCCTTATAGAAGAATTCGCAGGCGTAGATCTTCTTGAACTCGTGGGCAATTCCGCTGCCCTCGATGACCTCCGTCAGACCGGAGGAGAGAACATAGTGCTCCACCGTTACACCCTGTTCCGCGCCAAAGGCGTTGATACGGGAGAACCACTCCTTTACTCCGGGAAAGAGTTCAATCGCCTCTCCGCAGCGCCGCAGATATTCCCGGTCAAGGGTAATCCCCTGCTTGCGGCACTCCTCGATCATGGTATACATATAGGCCAGCAGGCCGTCCATGTGGTTCTCCCACCCGAAGGTGTTGGCCTTGTGCCAGAACTCCGAGGGGGTATAGCCAAGAGAGGGAATGAAGGTGTAGTTCTGCATATCCTGTGTACACAGGGTCCTGTCGAAGTCGTACAACAGGGCAATGATGGGCTTTTTCGTCATACTTAGTCCTCGGAGCTGTAGTTGCGGCCGAACTTCAGCTCGTCAAGGCTCAGTGTGAAGTCGCTGGGGATCACCTCATCCTCCACCATCTCTATGGTGGGTGCGACAGCTGCTTCTTCAGCGGCTTCAAACTGCAGAGGCTCCATAACGATGGTGGGGTCTTTGTCCACGGCGGGCTCAGCGGCATCAAACACGCTGAGGATATCCTCGTGGATGTCGCTCTCCGCAACGGGAGGGGCAGCGGGCGTCTCCGGAGTGGGAAGCAGCTCCGGCAGTGAGGTGAGGAAAGCGGCGTGCTGCTGGCAGAGAGAACGGCTGCGCTCGATAAAGTCGGAGAGGTTCTGACGGGCCAGCGCCAGACGCTCCTCCTCGGCCTTGATCTCGCTGTCCATTGCCTGCAGTGCGGCGGCGTGCTCCCGCTTTGCCTCGGCAAGGAGATTCTCCTTTTCTGTCTGGGCTTCCTGTACCAGCTTGGCGGCCATACGCTGAGCCGTCAGCAGAGTGGAACGCATGGCATCCTCGGTGGCGCGATACTCCTCCACCTTCTCTGCCAGTACCTTCAGCTTGGCCTTCAGCGCCACATTCTCTTTATACAGCGCCGTATAGTCCTCCGTCAGCGTGTCCAGAAACTCGTCCACGGCAGCCATGGCATAACCGCCGGAGCCGAAGGATGCTTTGGGGAATACTTTCTCGGAAACTTCCTGAGGTGTAAACATGGTTGATCCCTCCGTTATCACCGTATCATCTTACAGATACAGGCCGTTGTTTTCCAGTTCGTCAATGAGGTCGCCCATAATGTCCACGCTGTAGGGGGTGATGATGTAGGTGTTGGCGGCGACCTTTTTGATCTTGCCCTCACCGGCATAGGCCACGCCGGAGAGGAAGTCGATGAGGCGGCGTGCCACATCCTTGTTGGTGGACTCCAGATTCAGCACCACCGTGCGCTTTTCCCGCAGGTGGTCGGCGATCTCGCTGGCGTTCTCAAAACGCTCGGGCTTCACCAGCACCACCTTCAGAGCGGCGGTGGCGTGGATGTTGACCACCTTGTTCTGGCGGTCCTCGCTCTTGCGCTCAGTGCGGCGCTCGTCAAAAATCGTGGCGCGGCTCTCGGCACGCTCGGTGACCTCCAGCTCGTCCTCGTAATCGTAATCCTCGTCGTCGTAGGGGTGAATGATCTTCTTCAGCTCGTCCATGAAACCCATAGCATAGCCCTCCCGTATCGTTTATTTGGTGTAGTTTCGTGCCCCGAAGATGGCCGAACCTACCCGTACCATGTTGGCACCGCAACGCACCGCCTCGGCGTAATCGTCACTCATGCCCATGGAGATATACTCCCATTTATTATCGTACATTTTCTCTCTTATGTCAACAAAAAGAGAGTGAATTTTCTCAAAATATGGTATGTTCGCACCGGGGTGTACCGCAACAGGTGGTATGGTCATCAGACCTCGCAGAGAGATGTGAGGCAGGGAGCGGGCATACTCCGCTGCGGCAAAGACCTCCTCAGGGGCAAATCCGGACTTGGCCTCCTCGCCGCCTACATTGACCTCCAGCAGAATGTCCTGCACGAGCTCCATTTTGGCCGCCACTTTCTCGATCTCGTCCAGCAGTGCCAGAGAGCTGACAGACTGGATGAGAGAGACCTTACCCACCACCTGTTTGACCTTGTTGCGCTGGAGATGACCGATAAAGTGGAGGGGTGCGCCGTCGTAGGCGTTTTGTGACAGCTTTTCCGTCATCTCCTGCACGCGGTTCTCACCCAGAACATCAATGCCGGCGGCGATGGCCTCCTGACAGGCGGCGGCATCGTTCATCTTGCTGGCACCGACCAGCGTGATGTCGGCACCTGTACGGCCCGTAGTTCGGGCGGCTGCGTCGATCTCAGCCCGGATATGGGCGATGTTTTCCTTGATAGACATGGTATTGAACCTTCTTTCTCTATGATGATCCGTTATCCAATGACTTTTCCGTCGTAGAGCTCAGCGGTAGTGACAATCACCTGATCGCCCTGTCGCAGCAAAGAGGTGTCCCCCGTATCGGTGGGCTGCACCAACACATAATCCTCCCCGTGGTAGATCACGGCCACGCCCTTGTAGCGGGCCCGTGCGCCGATGACGCAATATACACCGGTCTTACCGTCGGCATTGACGCGGAGCGCCTTGTCCGGCAGACGGAGCCCTTCATACTGGTTCAGCAGCAAAGTCGCGCTCTGCTGCCGCAGCAGAGTAGTCTGCGCCATATATGTTTTGGCACTGAGCCACAGTACACACTTGCCGTTCTCCGGCTCCGAGATGTGGGAGATATTCATGGTAAAGGGCTGCGTAAAGCCCTTGGCAAACTGCACTGACACGGAGGAACGATCCCGCAGCAGCTGTGCCTGCTCGGCGGTGATAACGGCAACATAGTACCATGTGTCACCGTAAATGAGTTTTCCCACATTGGCATTCCCTGTCTCGGGGCGGATGGCGGAGAGAGAAGAGGGGCTGATCTCACCCATCAGCGCAGGAGTCAGCACCTGCTCATAGCCATCACAAACGGCGGAGAAAAGGCCGCTTTTCGGCGCGGTGATACTGGTGCCGTTCAGCAGCGCGCGCTCCTGAGAGATCTGCTCCTCCACCGCTTTCAGATCGAATTCAATCTGCTCCTGAGAGGTATAGGTGTAATCTCGTTTTAACACAGCGGCTTTCAGTGCTGTGCGCTCGTCCTCCCCCTGAGAGTAATCGCCTGTGGCGATGGCCCGATGGAGGGCAGTGAGGTCTTCCCGGATGTTGTCATCCAGCTTCAGCGCCGCATCGCCGTCGAGAAAGGATTCCAGTGCAAAAGACAGCTGCTGTGCCTGCATCTCCAGCGTCTCCAGCCGCTCCACACGGGTCAGGGCGCTGCTGTCGGGAAAGGCGATGGCCAGTGTCTGATTTTTGCCCACTTTCTCCCCTTCATCCAGGGCATGATGCAGCGTGGTCAAATTGCTGTGGAAGGTCTCCTCCTCCCGTACCAGATAGCCCTCCGTCACAATGGTGTCCCACTCGTGAGAGGCGTAGACATAGGTGGTGTTGATGGGGTCGGAGAAGTAATGGTAGCCCTGTACGACAAAGTAAAACACCACCGCCAACAAAATGGCCGCGGAGAGTATTTTGAAGATGGGCGTGGATTTCATGGTGTACTCCTTATGTACCGGCCGTCTCCTCCATCAGGGAAATGGTGCGCTGCGGCGCAATGGTGGAGATGGCGTGTTTATAGATAAATTGCTGTCTGCCCTCGCTGTCCAGCACCACGGCAAAGCTGTCAAAACCTGTGATGGTGCCCCGCAGCTGGAACCCGTTCATCAAGAACAGTGTCACGGGCACAGCCTGCTTTCTTGCGCGGTTCAAAAAGATGTCCTGAAGATTGTTTTTCTGCATGGTGATGTCCTCGTTTCTATGTATGTGCAGGGACAAGCCCTGCCGAGGTTCATCCTAATCCATTTTGCAGGAGATATTCTGTCGCTTTTTGGAACCCCGCGGGGAAATTCGGCTCTTTTTCCCAGCGAACCCAAAAGATATTCTCATTACGACGCAGCCATGTCAGCTGTCGCTTGGCATATTGCCGCGAACGGAGTTTGACTTCCTCCACCGCCTCGTCTACTGTGGCTGTTCCGTCGGCCACGGCGAGAAACTGCTTGTAGCCGATAGCCTGCCATGCTGTGGCGCAACGATCGGCATCAGAGGCCAGGAGCTGCCGCACTTCCTGCAGCAGACCCTGCTCCACCATTACATCCACACGGCGGTCAATGCGGCTGCGCAGATCATCGCGATTTTCAAAGTCCAGGCCGATGTAGAGTGCCTCATAGCGAGGGGGGTGCAGTTTCGTCTCGGCATCGTGTTCGGTGATGGTTTGTCCCGTTTCGTAGTAGACTTCCAAGGCGCGGATGATGCGCTTCTCGTCTTTGAGATGAAGTTTTTCTGCCGCCCGGGGATCGATGGTGTGCAGCTCGGCAAGGAGCGCTTTCGCCCCCTCTGCTTCCATGCGCTGCTGCAGCCGGCGGCGTGTTTCGCCGTCCTGCTCTCCCGCGGCGAAATCGGTACCGCGGATGAGGGCGTCAAGGTAGAGACCGGTGCCGCCTACCAACACAGGCAGCTTGCCTCGGGAGAGAATGTCCTGCACGCAGCGGTCGGCCTCCGCCACATATTTGGCCACCGACCAGTTTTCCGCAGGATCGGCTATGCCTACCATGTGGTGGGGAATGCCCTCTGTCTCCTGGGCGGTGGGGGCGGCGGTGCCTACCTCCATGCCGCGGTAGAGCTGCATGGAGTCTACGCTGACCACCTCGCCGTTGAAGCGGTGGGCCAGTGCCACGCCCATTTTTGTTTTTCCTGTGGCGGTAGGACCCACCACGCAGAGGACTCTCGCCATGCTCTGTGGCCTCCTTACGCGCGCTTGAAGAGTTTTTCAATCTCGTATTTGCTCAGCTTATGTTTTACGGGTCTGCCGTGAGGACAGTAGAGGATCTCACCCGACTGCACTTTTTCCACCAGTGCCCGCAGCTCAGCTGCATCACTGGTCATACCGGCCTTGATGGCACTCTTACATGCCATGGTGTGGAGCAACTCGTCACGGGCAGCAGCGGGGTCTGCGCCGCCCAGCACCAGTTTGCGGCATAGCTCCTCCACCGTGGCAGCAGCGTCTTCAAGGCGCACCTCAGCACTGACTTCACGGACAAGCAGGGTGCCGCTGCCAAAGTCTTCACATACAAAGCCAAAACCCTCCAGCGTGGACAGGTTATCGAGAGCGGCAGTATAGTCCTCGGCCTCCAGCGACACCGTCAGGGGTGTCAGCAGGGGCTGGGACATGGTGGGAGTGTTCTGTGCTTTCAGGGCATCAAATCGCAGCCGCTCGTGGGCGGCGTGTTTGTCAATAAGCCAGACATTTTCCGCGTCATCTTCGCAGATGATGTATGTTTTCAGCACCTCTCCCACCATGCGCCACGGAGCTTCCCCGGGCAGCATTGTCTCCTGGGCTTCCACAGGGGCGAGGATCTCTGCAACAGGCAGAGGCAGCGTTTCCTGCTTTGCCTCTTCTGCCTTGGGAGGCGCGATATCATAGCAGGTCGAACCGGCGGTGTAGCGGAAGGGCCTGTCCTTTTGGGCGATGTCACGGACAAAGACAGTTTCTGTAGAGGGTCGTGCAGGCGCGGCCTTCGGGGCAGGAGAGGGGACACTGGCGGGAGTGGGGTGTTGCGCGACAGAGAAACTGCCCAAGGGCTTTTTGGCCTCTGGGGCGCTCTTGGCGCGGAACTCCTCTGCCGTCATGGAGCGATAAAAGCTCTGCTGCCGGGGGAGACTCTCCTTCTTTTCCTCAACAGGCCGTTTTTCGCCGTTGAGGGTATCGAGAACGGTGTAATATACCGCATCGAATACCGTCTTGTCGGAGACGAATTTCACCACCGTCTTGGCAGGATGAACATTTACATCCACCATCTCCGGAGGCAGTGTCACATGGAGGACACAGCCGGGGAAGCGGCCTTTCATCATCTGATTTTTATAGGCCTCTTCCAGTGCTGCCGTCAGCAGCTGGGACTTAATGAAGCGTCCGTTGACAAAGAGAACCTGCTTACCGCGGCTGCCGTGGCAGTGGAGTGGTTTGGTGACGAATCCCCGCACCTCCACATCGCCGCCCCGCCCCTCAATGGGCAGCAGGGAAAGAGCAAACTCCCGACCCATGGCAGCATAGACAGCGGAGTAGAGTTGACCGTCACCGGGGGTGTGAAGGATCTCCTGTCCGTCGCGGATGAACTTAAAGGAGATATGGGGGTGGCTCAGGGCCAGATGCTGTACCACGCCGGAAATGGCGGCGCCTTCGGCACTGTCCTTCTTCATAAACTTCATGCGGGCGGGGGTGTTGAAGAAGAGGTCACGGACACAGATGGTGGTACCCAGGGGTGCGCCTATCTCCGTCACTGCATCTGCCACGCCTCCTTCAATATGGAGGGCTCCGCCTGTGGGGCTGTCTGCGGTACGGGAGAAAATATCCACCCGGGAAACAGCAGCGATGGCCGCCAGTGCCTCGCCGCGAAAGCCCAGGGTGCCGATGGCAGAAAGGTCATTTGCGGTGCGGAGTTTACTGGTGGCGTGACGCAGGAAGGCGGTGGGAAGCTGTTCGGCGGCAATGCCGCAGCCATTGTCGGTGATGCGGATATAGGTCATGCCGCCGTTCTGGATCTCCGCCACGATGGCGGAGCTGCCGGCGTCGATGGCATTTTCCAACAATTCTTTCACCACACTGGCGGGGCGTTCCACCACCTCGCCTGCGGCAATGAGATCCGCCACATGGGGCGGCAGACATTGAATATGAGGCATAGTTTCTCCTTACTGAAGCTTCATCTTCCATTCATACAGCAGATTCAGCGCTTCCAGGGGACTGAGGGTGTCCACCTGTGTGCGGCGCAATGCATCAATGACGGCGTTCTCCCCCAAGGCCTCCAGCGAGACCTGTTCACTCTCCTGGGGGATCGGCAAAGAGGGTTTGCCCGAGAGCTGCTCCAGCTCTTCAAGGATGACCCGGGCATTATCCACCACCTGCCGGGGAAGACCTGCCAGCTTGGCCACTTCGATACCGTAGCTGCGGTCGGCACCGCCGGGGATGATCTTGCGGAGGAACACGATATCCTCGCCCCGTGCCCGCACAGCGATGTTATAGTTGCGCACCGTGGGCAGCGTACCCTCCAGCGCTGTCAGTTCGTGATAATGGGTGGCAAAGAGTGTTTTGGCCCCCAGTTTTTTCTTGTCGGCGCAGTACTCCAGTACTGCCCGGGCAATGGACATACCGTCAAAGGTGGAGGTGCCCCGCCCGATCTCATCGAGGATGAGCAGAGAGTTGGCGGTGGCGGACTTCAGGATCTCGCTGACCTCCGTCATCTCCACCATGAAGGTGGACTGTCCTGCACTCAGATCGTCACTGGCCCCAATACGGGTGAAGATGCGATCCACCACGCCGATGCGGGCAGCCTTGGCAGGCACGAAAGAACCCACCTGAGCCATGAGCGTAATGAGCGCCACCTGACGCATATAGGTGGATTTACCCGCCATATTGGGACCGGTGATGATGGCGATACGATCGCTCTCGGCACCCATATAGGTGTCATTGGGCACAAAAATGGCATCACTGCGCATCCGTTCCACCACGGGATGACGGCCCTCGTGAATCTCGATCACGCCGCTTTCATCCACAATGGGACGGCAGTAGTTGTGTTTCACCGCTACGGCGGCGAGGGAACACAGTGCATCCAGTTCCGCAATCAGGGCGGCAGATGCCTGAATGCGCTGGCTCTGTGCGGCGATATGAAGCCGCAGCTTGGTAAACAGCTCATATTCCAGCGCCGTCACGCGCCCCTCTGCCGAGAGGATGTCGTGCTCCAGCTCCTTCAGTTCCTGTGTAATGAAGCGCTCACCGTTTACCAGCGTCTGCTTGCGGATATAGGTTTCCGGCACCATCTCCTTGAAGGAGTTGGACACCTCAATGTAGTAGCCAAAGACCTTGTTAAAGCCAATTTTCAGGGTGCGGATGCCGGTGCGTTCCTTTTCGGCGGATTCCATGCCGATAATAACATCCTTGCCGCCGTGGAGAATACCCCGGAGGCGATCCACCTCGGGATCAAAACCATCACGGATCAGCTCGCCCTCACGGACAGAGAAGGGAGGTTCATCCACCAGTGTCATGGCGATGTCACTATAGAGATCGTTAAGGTCGTCCAACTGCGCGCCGATCTCTGCAAGGCGGCCTTTGGAAAAGGCGGCGAGCTGAGCTTTCACCATGGGGAGGGACTCCATGGCACTGCGGAGGGAGGCCAGGTCGCGGCCTCCTGCGCTGCCGTAGACAATGCGGCCAACCAACCGCTCCATGTCGGAGATGCCCGAGAGAGTCAGCATCAACTCCTCCCGCGCCACCGTGTTCTCCACCAACGCTGCCACGGCACCGCTGCGGCGGTCGATGGCCGTTACATTCAGCAGCGGACGCTCCAGCCACGAGCGGAGGAGACGGCCGCCCATGGCGGTTTTGGTCTTGTCCAATACCCACAGGAGGGAACCTTTTTTCTCCTTGCTGCGGAGGGTCTCGGTCAGCTCCAGATTGCGCCGCGCCGTGAAGTCCAGCTCCATAAACTGACCGCGGCGGAAATATTCCAGGTCGTCGATATGGGAGAGGTCGGTTTTTTGTGTCTCATGGAGATAACTCAACAGTGCGCCCAGGGCAGGCAGGAGAGCGGGGTTGTCCCGGGGCAGCCGTGCCACGGCGTCGTCACCAAATTGGCGTCGTGCCTGTTTTTCCGCCGCCTCAATGGCAAAGCGATGCCCGGGCAGCTTCTCGGCATAGCAGGAGAGCTTGTCGGTGAGAAAAGTGTGGAGGTCTTCACAGAAATAGGCGCCCTCATTCATCACTGCCTCGGCAGGAGCAAAGCGGGCCAGCTCATTTTGCAGCTGGGAGACGCGCTCGGGGCCTGCGAAGGCGGTGGCGTGTGCTTTGCCTGTGGTGATGTCGCATACTGCCAGCGCAGCATAATCCTCATCCAGATATACGCCGGCGCAGAAGTTGGATTTCCCCTCTTCAAGGCAGGTGCCGTCGATAACGGTGCCGGGGGTTACCACTCGGACGATGTCCCGCTTGACCAGACCCTTGGCCTGTGCCGGATCCTCCGTCTGCTCACAAATGGCCACCTTGTAGCCTTTGGAGATAAGGCGGGAAATATAGGAGTCCGCTGCGTGGAAGGGAACACCGCACATAGGGGTGCGCTCTGCCTCTGGCTTATTCTTATCCCGCGTGGTCAGAGTCAGATCCAGTTCCTTCGATGCGGTGTGTGCATCGGCACCAAACATCTCGTAGAAATCGCCTAAACGGAAGAACAGGATCGTACCGGGGTTTTCCTGTTTGATTTGCAGATATTGCTGCATCATGGGGGTCAGCTCAGCCATGGAGAGCACCTCCCTTTCCTCAAAGTAAAAACATCAGATCATCTCGCCGAACAGCGCCCAGGTGTTGCTGTCGGTGATGCGCACCTCACGATAGGTGCCGATAGCGGATTTGTCGCCGGTAAGGTGGACCAGTCGTCCACCGGCAGTGCGGGCGGAGAGAGGGGTACGGGCATCGTCTGTCTCACCATCCACCAGCACCCGTAGTGTCTTACCCACATAGGCGGCATGGACTTCGGCGCTGATACGGTTCTGCACCTCACAGAGCTTGTCGAACCACACCTGTTTCTCTGCCCGGGAGACGGGGTCGTCCATTTTCGCCGCCGGCGTACCGGGGCGGGGAGAGAAGATGAAGGTAAAGAGGGCATCGAAGCGGACTTCCTCCACCAGCGCCACCGTCTCCATAGCCTCTGCCTCCGTCTCACCGGGGAAACCGATGATCACATCGGAGGTCAGCACCAGATCCGGCATCACCTTGCGGGCGTAGTTGATGAGTTCCAGATAGCGCGCCTTGTCATAGGGGCGGTTCATGGCACGGAGCACACGGTCACAGCCCGACTGAACAGGCAGGTGCAGCTGCTTGGCCACATGCTTGCACTGGGCCATGGCATCGAAAAGCTTGAAAGAGGCATCTTTAGGCTGGGAGGACATGAAGCGCAGGAGATAGTCCCCCTCGATCTTGTCCAGCTCCCGCAGCAGGTCGGCAAAGTCCCACTTTGTCTCCAGATCTTTACCGTAGGAGTTCACATTCTGACCCAGCAGGGTGATCTCCTTATAGCCCTCGGCGGCCAGCTGACGAACCTCAGCAATGATTTTCTCCGGCTCACGGCTGCGCTCGCGACCGCGGACATAGGGGACGATACAGTAGGAGCAGAAGTTGTTGCAGCCATACATAATGGACACCCAAGCCCGGGTGCGTCCCTCACGGACAACGGGCATGCCCTCAGCGATCTGACCGTGCTCGTCCTCCACAGAGAACACGCGGCCATTGCGGGTGTAAACCTGATAGAGAAGCTGGGGGAACTTCCACAGGGCCTGAGGACCAAAGACCAGATCCACATGACGGTAGGAAGTGCGGACCTTCTCTGCCACCTCTTTGCGCTGTGCCATGCAGCCGCATAGGCAGATGATCTGCCTGGGATTGGCCTTCTTGGTATGGGTAAGGGCACCCAGCGTACCAAACACGCGTTTTTCCGCGTGATCGCGGATGGCACAGGTGTTCAGCACAATGATGTCGGCCTCCTCTGCCTTGTCGGTAAAGGTGCAGCCCATCGCCTCCAACATACCCAGAATGTGCTGGCTGTCGGCTACATTCTGCTGGCAGCCGAAGGTGTCCACCATGGCGCGGGGCACACGGCCCTCACCCTCGTGGAGCAGCTTTATTTTCTCGGTGAACTCCCGCTGGAGGGCCATTTCCTCCTCACTCACCACAACAAATTTTCTATCCAAAAGAACCTCCCCGCCCTTCATTTTCGACGAAAGGCGCTATGATACGACTTTAATTAAGGTATTATAGCACAAGACCTGCCCACAATGCAAGGAACGGGACACAAGAAGTGGTGGCAAAAAATGAATTTTTACATTTTCGAAAAAAGGTGTTGACAAAGGACAAGTTTTGCGCTAGAATACCATCGTTGTCTGCGCGGTTAGCTCAGCTGGCTAGAGCACATGCTTGACGTGCATGGGGTCACAGGTTCGAGTCCTGTACCGCGCACCAAAACCCGATTGCGAAAGCAGTCGGGTTTTTGCTTTTTGCATCGAAACAGGAGATAAATTTTTCGTAACGGATGAAACTTTTACTTCATTTCTTCCGTCAGATGTGATATACTCCAGTATACTGGGTGCGGTATGCGCCCGTGAGGACATAAAACCGCGGGAAACAGGGAAAACTTCCCCTGTGACCCCTGATAGAGAAAGGGATATGACTATGAAGAAAATCATCGCAATGATGCTGGCTCTCGCGCTGGTGTTGGGTGTGTGCGCCGGCTGCGGCGACAAGGGTAAGGATAAGGTCATTGAGCCTCAGGCTGTGGCTGACGAGCTGAAGGACGGCATCGTCTGGGATGCTGAGATGGTTCCCTTTGCCGAGGATGATCTGCGCTATTACTTCGATGTGGCCGATGACACTGTCATTGCCGGCTATCAGGCCTCCACGGCTACTACCGAGATGGTGGTGGCTGCCCAGTGTGCCGACGAGGCACAGGCACAGGCACTGGAGAGCGCCATGAAGCAGTATATTTCCGATCTGAAGATGGAGGCTGACCGCTATCAGCCTGAGGAAGTGGCCCGTTTGGAGGGTGCTGTTCTTCAGCGCAACGGTATGGCGGTGGTACTGTGCGTCTCCGGTGATGACGGTGCCGCTGAGAAGGTGGAGGCATGGCTGAAATGAGTCGTTACCGTGGCCGCCGCCAGAGCGGCGCAACCCGCCTGATCCCGTTTGTGATCGCCTTTTTGGTGGCGATTGCCGCCATTGTGCTGGTGATCATCAATGTGACAAAGGACAAAACTCCTGCCGATGACATCGTGGATGATACGCAGCAGGGTGATGTGACTCCCGATGATACCCTTCCCGACGAGGGTGACGATACCACCGTTGAGGATGAACCCCAGCATGTTGTCATTGAGATCAAGGGTGACGAGGAGCAGTACGATGCCGTATACCGCGTGGGCGACACGGGCTATGAGATGTACTCCTATGTGGAGTCCACCGCCAAAAAGTACGCCGACAACATCAACGCTGTGGCCGACGCTCTGCAGGGCACTGCCAAGGTCTATATGCTGCCCGCCCCTCTGAGCAGCGGCATCACCCTGCCTGACGAGCTCTACGGCAAGAGTGTATTCTCCGACCAGAAGGCTGCTGAGGATGCCATTATCGGCTTTATGAACGACACGGTCATTTCTGTACCCCTTAACAAGGCTATGATGGCACACCGCGGTGAGTATATCTACTTCCGTACCGACCACCACTGGACGGCCACCGGTGCGTACTACGCCTATGCCGAGTTCTGCAAGCTCTCCGGTAAGACGGCCAATCCTCTGGAGGGCTACGAGACGGTGGAGTTCCCCGGTTTCCTGGGCACCTTCTATCGCGATTCCAATGAGAACGGTCAGATGGGGGCCAACCCCGACACCGTGGTGGCCTATCGTCCTCTGTCTGCCGATGCCACGCTGGACTACACCGACAAAAATGGACAGGTCATCCGCTGGCCTATCATCTATGACCAGTCCAATGCCCCCGCATCTTATAAGTACGGAACTTTCGTGGGCGGTGACCAGCCCTATACCATCATCCAGAACCCCGCCCTGACCGACGGTTCTTCCTGTGTGGTGGTGAAGGAGTCCTTTGGTAATGCCTTTATTCCCTTCCTGGTAGACCACTACGAGACTGTCCATGTCATCGACTACCGCTACTGGGACGGCTCGATCAGCGAGTTCGTGAAAACCAACGGTGTGGACGAGGTGCTGTTCGTCAACAACCTCTCCGCCACCCGTTCCAGCGTGCTGGTGGGCTATCTCCACGACATCCTCTAATTCTTATGGAACACGGGACAGTGCCCAGCGCTGTCCCGCTTTCGCCGTAAGGCGGCGTAAAGAAGCCGTCAATACCCCCGAAAGGAGACCTGCGACTATGGTCTTTAGCAGTACTGTATTTTTGCTGCTGTTTCTGCCTTTGGTGGCGCTGGTTTATTTCCTGTGCCCCCGCAAGGCCCGCAATACCGTGCTGCTCATCGCCAGCTTGCTGTTCTACGGCTGGGGTGAGCCCAAATATATCCTTATCATGCTGTTCTCCACCGTGTTTGACTACTGCAACGGACGGGGCATCGGCTATTTCCG
>JAFQCJ010000064.1 GCA_017416445.1 Oscillospiraceae bacterium
TGCGCTTGAGGCGGATATACTTTTGCAGCAGTGCCGCAGGAAGCAGAGGCACGGATTTGGACACAAAGCGGTCAAGACGCTGGCCTGCATCGTTCTTTCCGATGGTAAATTCCTTCATTTTTCACCCCTCCTTTCCCATGTTCCTTCGTCTTTTTCCCCATTGTACTGTCGCGGTAAAAAAAAGTCAAATATTTTGCGAAAAATGTTTGACAATCCATTTCATTCACGCTATAATACTACGCGTGTCATTGCGAGGTGTATTATGCTTTTGAATGTGAACAAGCTGCTGCATACGCCGGATTCCCAGCAGGAAGTCCGATTTGAGATGGATCTGCACGAGTTGGAATTTGGTGGCAGCTACCCCGTGTCCCAGCCGGTCACTGTGGAAGGCCGGATCCGGAACAAGGCAGGCGTCCTGCATTGTTCTCTTCTTGCAAATACGACGCTACACTGTATCTGCGACCGCTGCATGGAACCCTTTACCGCCGAGAAAACTGTCGAGCACTACTGCGTATTGGCGCAGGAGCGTCAGACAGAGGACGACGATGAGATCGTGCTGCTGGAGAATGATATGGTGGATCTGGGCGAAGTGGCTCGCACCGCGTTCATACTCGAAATGGATACAAAAACGCTCTGCTCTCCCGACTGCATGGGTCTTTGCCCCGGCTGCGGCGCGAACCTCAACCACGAGGACTGCCGCTGCAAGAAGGCGGTAGATCCCCGTCTTGCCAAGCTGGCGCAGCTGTTGGAGAACAACTAAGATCCCACGCATTTTTACCATCATAAATATACGGCAACGCCGTTTTAGACCAAGGAGGTGTAACCATGGCAGTCCCTAAGGGAAAAGTTTCTAAGCAAAGACGCAATAAGCGCCGCAGCTCCGTCTGGAAGCTGTCCGCCCCCGCTCTGGTGGCTTGCACCAAGTGCGGTGCTCTGCATATGCCTCACAGAATGTGCCCCGAGTGCGGTACTTACAACGGCCGTCAGGTCAAGGAGATCAAGTCCGCCGTCGCCGAGAAGTAATTTCATTGTGTCCTTTGTAGGAGGGAAGATTTCGCATCTTCCCTCCTTACTTTTTTGTTGCGATTTGTTGCTTTCTCTGTTATAATAGATAAGTTAGTATGAGGTAGTATGCCCTATTGCCAAGGAGCTTTGATTTATGAGTACTGTCATCACTTCCATCGACCCCCGCTCCCCTGCTGAACTGGCAGGTGTTCGTGTGGGAGAAACCCTGCGGGCGATCAACGGTCACCCCGTGGTGGATGTATTGGATTATCGTTTTTACGGCTACGATCCCGAAACCGTGCTGACACTGGAGCAGGACGGCACAGAGCGCACCGTGGCCATCCGCAAAGAGGAAGGCCGTGACCTCGGACTCAACTTCGAGACCTATCTTATGGATGAGATGCACACCTGCGCCAACCACTGTGTATTCTGCTTCGTGGATCAGATGCCCCCCCGTATGCGGCCCTCCCTCTATATCAAAGATGACGATGAGCGCATGAGCTTCCTTTTGGGCAACTACACCACCCTCACCAACCTCTCGGAACGGGAGGCGCAGCGGATCATCGACCTGCACATCAGCCCCATCAATGTCTCCGTCCATGCTACGGACGATGCCCTCCACTGCAAGATGCTGGGCAATAAGCAGGCCAGCCGTTCTCTGGAGTATATGCGGGCCTTCGGCAAAGCAGGCATCGTGATGAACGGTCAGATTGTGGTCTGCCCCGGTTGGAATGATGGTGAGGCACTGCGCCAAACGCTGAGAGATCTCATGGAGATGAATTTTGCCGCCTGCTGCCTCGTGCCTGTGGGGATTACCAAATACCGTAAGGGACTTGCCAAGCTGGACCCCGTTACCAAAGAGTCCGCCGGTGCCATCATCGACATTGCCGAGGAATTCGGTGCCAAATGCCTGAGAGAAAAGGGCACACGGATGTTCTTCTGCGCCGATGAACTGTTTTTGAAGGCGGAGCGTCCCCTCCCCGGAGAGGACTACTACGAGGGCTACCGCCATCTGGAAAACGGCGTGGGCCTGCTGCGGAGTCTGGAGGAGGAGTTTATGTCTGCACTAAAATATGCAGAAATTGAGAAAGACCCCACCCCCTTCACCATCGCCACCGGTGTGGCGGCCGCGCCGTTCCTTACCACTCTGGTGGAAAGAGCAAAAGAGAAATTCCCCTGTCTCAACGGCGAGGTAGTCGCCATCCGCAATGACTTCTTTGGCCACACGATTGATGTGGCGGGTCTTGTGACAGGACAGGATATTGCCGCACAGCTGCAGGGCCGCGTAGCGGGTCGTCGCGTGCTGATCCCTATCCATATGCTGCGCCACGGCGAGACGGTGTTCCTGGATGACTACACTGTGGAGCGCCTCAGCCGCGAACTGGACACCACCGTGCAGGTAAGCGGTGCCGACGGCGGCGAACTGTTGGATCTGATGATAGAAATGGAGTGATAACGATGCCGAAACCTTTGATTGCCATCGTGGGACGCCCCAATGTGGGAAAGTCCATGCTGTTTAATAAGCTGATCGGTCAGCGCCTTTCCATCGTGGAGGACACCCCCGGTGTCACCCGCGACCGTATTTACGGTGAGGGCGAGTGGCGGGGCCGCAAGTTCCGGCTGGTGGACACCGGCGGTATCGAACCCAGCACCGACAACCAGATCCTGGCCTTTATGCGTGAGCAGGCGCAGATCGCCATTGACAACGCCGATGTCATCGTGTTCGTCACCGACATTAAGACGGGCATGACCGCCTCTGATCAGGAGGTGGCCGGTATGCTCCAGCGCTCCCGTAAGCCTATTGTGCTGGCGGTGAACAAGATGGATGCCACGGGCCACATGAATCCCGACTTCTACGAGTTCTATAACCTCGGACTGGGTGATCCTGTGGCAGTGTCCGCCGTCCATGGTCACGGTACCGGCGATCTGCTGGATGAGTGCTTCCAGTACTTCCCCGACGAGATGGAGGACGAGGAGGATGACGACACCATTCAGGTGGCCATCATCGGAAAGCCCAATGTGGGCAAGTCCTCCCTCACCAACCGTATCCTCGGCGAGGAGCGCGTCATTGTCAGCAATGTGGCCGGCACTACCCGGGATGCCATTGACAGCTATTTCGAGAATGAACACGGCAAGTACAATTTCATTGATACTGCCGGTATGCGTAAAAAGTCCAAAGTGGACGACAATATTGAAAAATACAGTGTCCTCCGCGCCACCATGGCTATTGATCGCAGCGATGTCTGCCTCATTATGATCGATGCCAACGAGGGCGTGACGGAGCAGGACACCAAGGTAGCAGGGCTGGCCCATGAGGCGGGCAAAGCCTCCATCATTGTTGTGAATAAATGGGACGCCATTGAGAAGGACGACAAGACCATGGACCGTATGCGGGAGGAAATCCGCCGCGATCTGAGCTTTATGCCTTATGCGCCCATTCTCTTCATCTCCGCGCTCACAGGTCAGCGTGTCCCCCGCCTCTTTGAGCTTATCAACTATGTCAATGATCAGTCCGCCATGCGCATCACCACGGGTATGCTCAACAATGTGCTGAGCGATGCCCAGACCCGTGTGCAGCCCCCCTCCGATAAGGGCAAGCGTCTGAAGATCTACTACATGACCCAGGTGGGCGTGAAGCCGCCTCACTTCGTGGTGTTCTGCAATGAGAAGAAGCTCTTCCACTTCTCCTACCGTCGCTATCTGGAGAATCAGATCCGTTCCGTGTTTGGACTGGAGGGCACGCCCATTATCATGACGGTGCGGCAGAAGGGAGAAGACGACAAATGAAATCCCTTATCGTCGCATTGCTGCTGATGGGATTGATCGTCCTGCTGCTGAGTTATTTTTTGGGATGTCTCAACGGCTCGGTGCTGATCTCCCACTTTGTGGTGCGGGATGATGTGCGCTCCCACGGCAGCGGCAACGCGGGCCTTACCAACTTTTACCGCACCTACGGCGCACGGTACGCCCTAGGCGTGATCGCGCTGGATATGGGTAAGACGGTGGTGGCCTGTCTGCTGGGCGGGTTCCTCTTCGACTATTTCACCGGTGCCAGAGTGCTGGGCGTGTTGCTGGCGGGCCTTGGCTGTTCCCTCGGCCACATCTTCCCCGTGTTCTTCGGTTTTCGCGGCGGCAAGGGGATCCTCAGCGGCGGCACGCTGCTGTGGTTTATCGACTGGCGCGTCGGTCTCGTGGCGTGGCTCCTGTTCGCCCTTTTGTGGCTCACCACCCGCTATGTGTCCCTTGGCTCGGTAGCCGCTTCTGCCAGCGCACCCATTACCACATTTTTCGTCTTTGACAGTGATCCCCTCTACACCATTTTATGCCTGATTCTGGCGCTGCTGGTCATCTGGTGCCACCGGGGCAACATCGTCCGTCTGGTGAAGGGCACGGAAAGCAAATTCCAGTGGCACAAAGGCCCTCCGAAAGAGAAAGGAGATAACGAATGAAACACAATAATGTACGGCAGATCCTCTTCCCCATCCTCGCCGCGCTGATTTGGGGTACTGCCTTCGTGGCGCAGGATCTGTGCGCCGATGTCATCGACACCTTTTCCTTCAACGCCGCCCGCTCCTACATCGCCGTGGTAGTGCTGCTGGTCATTATCTTCATCTTCGACAAGCTGAAGAAAGACAAGGTAGAGCTGACCCCCGCCGAGAAGAAAAAAGCCCGCCGCGACCTCCTTATTGGTGGTTTCTGCTGCGGTACGGCGCTGGCGGTGGCCTCCAACTTCCAGCAGGCGGGCATCGCCGCCGGTACGGAGGCAGGCAAGGCAGGCTTTTTGACCGCCCTCTATGTGGTGCTGGTGCCCCTGTTCGGCCTGTTCTTCCGCCGCAAGGTCTCCCTCCCCGTTTGGATCGCCGTGGTACTGAGCGTAGTTTCCCTCTATCTCCTGTGCATCAAGGGTGACTTCTCCCTGGCTATGGGCGATCTGCTGGTGCTGGTGTGCGCCGTGTGCTTTGCCATCCATATTCTGGTCATCGACCACTTTACCGCAACGGTGGATGGTATCAAACTCTCCTGCGTGCAGTTCTTCTTCGCCGCTGTGTGGGCAACCCTTGCCAAGCTGGTCTGCACCCTTCTGGGCCTCGGCGGTATCGGCGACACCTCCGTTGCCACCTCCATCTTCGCTGTTCCCGACTGGGCTGGCATTTGGGCCTGCATCCTCCCCATTCTCTATGTGGGTGTGTTCTCCTCGGGCGTTGCCTACACCCTGCAGATCTTGGCACAGAAGGGCTCTAACCCCACGGTGGTGACCATTCTTCTCAGCCTCGAGAGCGTGTTCGCCGTCATCGCAGGTGCCATCATCCTGCAGCAGCAGATGACGGGCCGCGAGTACCTCGGCTGCGTCCTCATGATGATCGCCGTCATCTTGGCACAGATTCCCAACCCCTTCGAGAAGAAGGCAAAGGCGTAAACCATTACATAACAAGCCCTCCTGTCTATCGGGACAGGAGGGCTTGTTTTATTCTTCGCCTTCATCAGTTTCAATATAAATATCTTCTGCTTTCAGCAGTGCCTCACTTAAAGTATAGACATAGGGTCTTGCCAATGGGATTTCCTGCAAGCCATCCAACACGCTATCTATCGCACCGCAAAGAAGCGTATACATCTTTTGATAATCTGCCATTTTTATCCCTCCATAGACTATGCATAGCCTAATAGTAGCATGCATAGCCTATAAAATCAATTCTTTTCAGATATTCTTTAGAAAATGAATGTTCGGAGGGATAGAATATGAGTACAGTCAATGCGGTAAGAGATCGCATCTTGCAGCTTTGCGAGGAACGGAATATCAGCATCAATCATTTGGCAACTATCAGCGCGCTGCCTCCCTCCAGTGTAAAGAATATTCTGTATGGAAAGAGTCAAAATCCGAAGCTGTTGACTATCAAGCTGATTTGTGATGGTTTGGGCATTACATTGGGAGAGTTTTTCTCCACACCTGTCTTTGACGCTTTGGAACAGGAAATCAAATAACAAAAAATCCACCCTCTCGGGTGGATTTTTCTGTTTTTTAGAAGAAGCTCACTTGGCTTGTTTCTGCCATGCCGGCGAAAGCACCCAGGTTTTTCAGCTGCTCAATGTGGGTCTTACTGAGCTTATTGCAGGTGGAGGAGAACTCCTCGATGGAGATGAACTCCTTGCCCTCCCGCTGACGGACGGTGGCTTCCGCCGCCGTTTCACCCAAGCCGCGAACCGTCACGAAGGGCGGCAGGAGGCTATCCTCACCTGTAATACGGAAGTGGGTGGCATCGGAGCGGTAGATGTCGATGGTCTCGAAGGTAAAGCCACGGAGATAGAACTCGTAGCACACCTCCAGCGTCACCAGCAGGTTCTGCTCCACATCGGTGGCATCCTTATTGTTCTCGATCTCGCGGATCTTCCGCTTCACCGCGTCAATACCGGCGCAGCAGTATTCGGCGTCAAAAGCCTTGGCGCGGATGGAGAAGTAAGTAGCATAGAAAGCCAGGGGGCGATGCACCTTATACCACGCAATGCGGAAGGCCATCATCACATAGGCCACGGCATGAGCCTTGGGGAAGAGATAGCCGATCTTGGCCAGGGAGTCAATGTACCACTGGGGCACTTCGTGCTCGTGCATGGCCTCCTCCCAGCCCTCTTCAAAGCCTTTCTTCTTCACCTTACCCTTACGGACGGCCTCCATGATCTTAAAACTCATCTTGGGGTCGAGACCCATGGCAATGAGATAGAGCATAATATCGTCGCGGCAGCCCACCGTCTCCAAAACGGTGGCAGTGCCGTTCACGATGAGGTCGCGGGCGTTGCCCAGCCACACATCCGTACCGTGGGAGAAGCCGGAGAGGCGCACCAGGGTGTTGAAGTTGGTGGGTTGGGTGTCCATCAGCATCTGACGGGTAAAACGGGTGTTGAACTCGGGGATCGCCACAGCACCGGTGGGGCCTAAAATCTCGTCGTTTTCATAGCCCAGCACCTTGGAAGAGGTGAAGATGGACATGGTATCCGGGTCATCCAACGGGATCTTTTGAGGATCAACACCGGTGAGATCCTGCATGTACTTGATCATGGTAGGGTCATCGTGTCCCAGCATGTCCAGCTTCAGGAGGTTATCCTCCATGCAGTGGTATTCAAAGTGGGTGGTCACCGTCTCGCTGCCCACATCGTCAGCGGGGTGCTGCACGGCGGTGAAGTCCTCCACATCCATGTCCTCCGGCACTACCACAAGGCCGCCGGGATGCTGGCCTGTGGTGCGGCGCACGCCCTCGCAGCCATGGGCGAGGCGCAGGATCTCAGCATTGCTGCGTTCCTCGCCGCGCTCCTCCAGATACTTGCGGACATAGCCATAGGCGGTCTTTTCCTTCAGTGTGCCGATGGTACCGGCGCGGAACACCTGGGTATCGCCGAACATCTCAATGGCGTGGCGGTGGGCGCGGGATTGATACTCACCGGAGAAGTTCAGGTCGATATCCGGCACCTTACCGCCGCCGTAGCCCAGGAAGGTCTCAAAGGGGATGTCGAAGCCGTCCTTATTCAGCTTTGCCCCGCATTGGGGACAGCACTTGTCAGGCATATCGGCACCGCAGCCATACCGGGGATCCTCCGAAAACTCGGTGTACTGGCAATCGGGGCAGTAGTAGTGGGGCGGCAGGGCGTTTACCTCGGTGATACCGGACATATAGGCCACCAGAGAGGAACCCACGGAGCCGCGGGATCCCACCAGATAGCCGTTTTCCAGGCTACGCTGTACCAGCTTCTGGGCGGACATATACACCACATCGTATTTGCCCAGAATGCTCTTGAGTTCTACATTTAGGCGGTCCACGATCAACTGAGGGGGATTCTCTCCGTACATGCGGTGACACTTGTCCCACACACGGTCGTACAGCTCCTGCTCAGAGTTCTCCAGCTTTGGGGGAAACAGCTCACCGGGGGGCAGCAGCTCGATCTCCTCCACCATATCAGCAATACGGCGGGTATTGCTCACCACCACCTCGTAGGCCTTCTCCTCACCCAGATAGGCAAATTCCTCCAGCAGCTCATCGGTGGTTTTGAAGTAGATAGGCAAACTGGCATCGGCATCGGCAAAGCGCTTGGAGGCCAGCAGGATATGGCGGTAAACCTCGTCCTCCGGCTCCTGGAAGTGGACATCGCCGGTGGCGCATACGGGCTTGCCCAGTTCCTCGCCCAAGCGGACGATGGTGCGGTTGAACTCCCGCAGCTCCTCCTCGGAATTCACCTCACCGTTGCGGAGCATAAAGGCATTGTTGCACAGAGGCTGGATCTCCAGATAGTCGTAGAAAGAGGCAATGCGCTTCAACTCAGCCCAATCCTTGTGCTCCTTCACTGCAGCAAACAGTTCCCCTGCCTCACAGGCAGAGCCGATAATGAGGCCCTCACGGTGCTTCACCAGTTCCGTCTTGGGGATGGTGGGAACACGGTGAAAATACTGCAGATTGGACTTGGAGATCAGCTGATAGAGATTCTTTAAGCCCAGTTTGTTCTTGGCAAGCAGAATAATATGCTTGGGAAAGCGATTGGAGCGGCTGCCTTTGGGCCGCAGGGTCATCATCACCTCGTTGACCTGCTGCAGGCGGTCAATGCCGTGCTCTTTGCGCATCTTTTCATAGAGAGGGATCAGCATATAGGCCACCGTGGCGGCATCATCGGAGGCGCGGTGGTGGTTGAACACCGGCAGGTCCAGGTGCTCGGCCACGATGTCCAGCTTGTGCTTCTGCAGCTCCGGCAACAGGTTCTGGGCGAGAATCAACGAGTCCACACAGGTGGGCTCAAAAGGCAAGCCCACTTTGCGGCAACCGGCACGGATAAAGCTCAAATCGAAGGGGGCGTTATGTGCCGCCAGGGGACGGCCATCCACGAAGTCGAGGAAGGCTTTCAACGCCTCGGCCAAACTGGGGGCATCGGCCAGCATCGCATCGGTAATGCCTGTGAGGCCGATGATCTCGGGAGTCAGGCGGCGCTGAGGATTGACGAAGGTCTGGAATCTGTCCACGATCTTGCCATTACGCAGCACCACCGCACCGATCTCGGTGATGGCCTCAGTGGCCACCTTGAGGCCGGTGGTTTCAATATCAAAGCAGACGATGTCCTCGTCGAAGGCCCAGTCGCCCTCACCGTACACCGCCACACGGTCATCCATGTTGTTGAGAAAATAACCCTCCATACCGTAGAGGATCTTGATTTTTCCGTTGGCCGTATGCCACGCATCAGGGAATGCCTGCACACCGCCGTGGTCGGTGATGGCAATAGCGGGATGTCCCCAGGCGATAGCCTGCTTGATAACGCTCTTGGTATTGGTAAGGGCATCCATAGAGGACATCTGGGTATGGAGATGGAGTTCCACACGCTTGGTAGGAGCGGTGTCCTTTCGGGACTCGTGCTTGGCACGCATGATACCGAAGGGACACAGCTGCATCTCCTTGCCATCGTGGCTCAGTTCCATCTTTCCCTGTACACGGATCCACATACCCGCTTCCAGCTTCTGGGACAATGCCTTTGCCTCCGCCTCGTTCAGGGAGCGGCGCAGTGCGATGCTGCTGTTGAGATCCGTCATGCTGCCTGTCAGCATCCACAAACCGGGACGACGGGTCTCATAGATCTCCAGCTGGAAGAGTTGGCCCTCTACCACCACGCCGCCCATCTTGGGGTTCAGCTCCGCCATAGGCGTCACTTTCCCTGTAAAGGCTTTTCCCATAACAAGATCGCTGTCGCCGCTCTTTTTCCCTCCCCGGTCGGCATGACAATTCAGCCGCAGCTGCCTGAGGTCATACTGATCCATCAGCATCTGCCGCACAGTCGCCACCAACGCCTCCGGCAAGGGCTCGGAGGTGCGGATATCCACTTCCATAGCACGGTTCTGTGCATCCAGTGAGCCACCCAGCACCTCCGCATCGTGAAGGGCGAGGCCAATCTCACGGGGCGGCACAAAGCGCTCAAAAAAATCAAAAAACGGGATCTTATCGCACATAGTTTCTTCTTTTACCGTTCCTTACAACTTCTCAATTTCATCCATCAACGCATCCACCAGCTTGTCCTGCGGCACTTTGTAGAGTACCTCGCCGCGGCGGAAGAGTAATCCTTCCCCATCGCCGCCGGCAATCCCCACATCGGCGTTGCGGGCCTCTCCCGGTCCGTTCACCACGCAGCCCATGACGGCTACGGTAATAGGCTTGGTACAGTTTTTCAGCCGCTCCTCCACCTCACGGGCAATGGACAGCATATCGTATTTGGTTCTGCCGCAGGTGGGGCAGGAAATGAGATTCACACCCGTCTGGCGCACACCGCTGGCATTCAAAATCTTCCTGGCGGCGGCGATCTCCTCCACCGGGTCAGCCGTCAGACTCACCCGCAGCGTGTCGCCGATACCGAGACACAGCAAACCGCCGATGCCCACGGCAGACTTCACCAACCCCATCTCCGGCGTACCCGCCTCGGTGACACCAAGGTGGAGAGGGTAGTCGGTGCGCTCAGCCAAAAGACGGTAAGCCGCCATATTGGTGGGCACATGGGAGCATTTGACCGAGAGGCAGATGTCATCGAAATTGCACTCGTTCAGCAGTCTCACATGCCCCATGGCACTCTCCACCAGTGCCTCGGCGGTCACACCACCGTATTTTTGCAGCATCTCCCGCTCCAGTGAGCCTCCGTTAACACCTACGCGGATGGGGATGCCACGCTGACGGCAGGCATCGGCAACGGCACGGACACGCTCGGGATCGCCGATATTACCGGGATTGATACGGATCTTATCCACGCCCTGCGCGGCACTTTCCAGCGCAAGGCGGTAGTCAAAGTGGATATCCGCCACCAGAGGGATATGGATGGCCGATTTGATCTTGCCGATGGCCTCCGCCGCCTCCATGGTGGGCACTGCCACCCGAACAATCTCACAGCCCGCTTCCTCCAGGCGCAGGATTTGCGCCACCGTGGCGGTAACATCCTCCGTGGCGGTATTGCACATGGATTGGATGGTAACAGGCGCACCGCCGCCCAAGGCAACGGAACCCACTTTCAGCTGCTTCGACACGGATATCCACTCCTTTTCCTCAGGTAAACAATTTATACACATCGCTGACAGAAACCACCAGCATCAATCCCAGCAGCAGTACAAGGCCGGCAAAATGGATGTAGTTCTCATACTTACTGGGGATCTGGCGGCGGAAGAGCAGCATGGCCAGGGCGTTGAGCACCAGGAACAAGACCTTGCCGCCGTCCAAAGCCGGCAGGGGCAGCAGGTTCATTACCGCCAGATTCACGGCAATGAGGGCCGCCAGATAGGCGATGTTGCCAATGGCCACGCCCACCGTCTCCGAGGCTTCTCCCACCTCCGTAATGGTGGTGACGATGCCCACAGGGCCGCTGAGATCACGGAGTCCGGCATCACCGTTAAAGAGCATCTTCAAGCTCAGGCGCACCAGCCGGACAAAGTCCATGGCGTTATTCCATGCATAGGCGATGCGGTCGCCAAAATCGGCTCGCTCCGCACCAAAGAAGAGACCGTAGCCCCGATAGAGATTCCCCTCCTGATCGCGGTATTCCCGCAGTTCCATAGGGAAGTCGTTCAAATGGACCTTCTCGCCATCGCGGCGCACCACGAGATCAAAGGTACCGTCAGTATTAAAGCCAAAAAGCAGGCTCACATCGCTGTAGACATAGACCCGCTCTCCGTCAATGGAGAGGAGGGTGTCCCCCACCTGCAAGCCCTCGGTATGTTCCAGAGGGCATCCCTCGGCAAAATCGGTGATGGTGGGGGTATAGAAGCCCTGTGCACCGCTGTAGAGCAGCACCAGGATCACCACACCGGCGATAAAGTTCATCACCGCACCGGCCACAAAAATATAGAGTTTGGCCCAGAAGCCCTGATTGTTCAGTGCCTTCGGGTCGTCGGAGTCCTCTTCCTCACCCTCCATGGCACAGAAACCGCCGCAGGGAACGGCACGGAGGGTATAGAGGGTCTCCCCTTTCTCCTTCTGCCACAGTTTCGGGCCCATACCGATGGAGAACTCATTCACTCTGACGCCGCAGCTCTTGGCCGCCAGGAAATGGCCCAGTTCATGGACAGCGATGAGTACACCAAAGACCACCACCGCCATTAAGATATACAAAATCGTTGACATAGGTATTTCGCGTCCTTTTCCTTACAGTACCGCCTTTACGCATTCACGCGCCGCCCGGTCTGCTTCCAGTATATCCGCAAGGCTTGGCTGATATTTCACCGTCACCTTGTTCAATGCCTGCTCCACCAGACGGTGGATGCCATGGAAGCCCGTATCGCCCCGCAGGAATGCCCACACCGCCTCTTCGTTGGCGGCGTTCATCACTGCACAGGCTGTGCCGCCTATGGCAGCTACCTCACGGGCGATCTTCAGGCAGCGGAAAGCCTCCATATCGGGCCGATCAAAGGTCAGCGGGCCACAGGTCAGGAGATCCAGCAGCCCATCGCCGCTCTCTGCGCGATAGGGATATGTCAGGGCATAGCGGATGGGTAGCTTCATATCCGGCGTACCCAGCTGGGCGATCATCGCACCATCGCGGTACTCTACCAGAGAGTGGACGATGCTCTGTCGATGGATCACCGCCTCCACCTGCGAAATGGGCAGGCGGTACAGACGCATCGCCTCGATGATCTCCAGTCCCTTGTTCATCAGGGTAGCCGAGTCGATGGTGATCTTTGCCCCCATGTCCCAGTTGGGATGCTTGAGGGCATCCTGTGGCCGCATCTGCTCCAGTTCTTCGTAGCTCTTTCCGTAGAAAGGTCCACCGGAGCAGGTAAGAATGAGGCGCTTCACCTCTCCCCTGTCGCGGCAGCCCTGTAAGCTCTGGAACAGCGCCGAGTGTTCACTGTCCACGGGGATGATCTCCGCGCCATACTTCTCCGCTGCCGCCATAACAAGTTCACCGGCGCATACCAGCGTCTCCTTATTGGCAAGGGCAATACGCTTACCCTTTTCGATGGCAGCCAGCGTCGGAACAAGGCCCACGCTGCCTACCACAGCAGTGACCACCGTGTCGGCCTCCTCCATAGAGGCGGCAGCCAGCAGCCCCTCAGGGCCGGAGAGAACTTCCACATCCAGATCGGCGATGCGCTGACGGAGCACCGCCGCCGCAGAGGGGTCATAAAGCACCGCAAGGCGCGGCATGAACTGCCGCACCTGCGCTTCTATCTTATTCACATTTTCCCGAGCCGTCAAAGCGGCGACCCGCAGCCCCAACTCCTGCGCTACCTGCAGCGTCTGCTGCCCGATAGAGCCGGTAGAGCCCAAGAGAGCGATCGTTCGCGTCATAGTCCTATCCTCAATACATCTTCACACTGCTGACGATGAGCCAGACAATGGGCGCAGCAAAAATGACACTGTCAAAGCGATCCAACACGCCGCCGTGACCGGGCAGGAGCCGACCGTAATCCTTGATGCCGTACTCCCGCTTGATGGCGGAAAAACTCAGATCACCCAGCTGGCCCATAGCTGCACCCAGCAGACCCAGCAGCACACACCAACCGATATTCAACTGCACCTCCGTCACGAGGAAAAAGACGATGCGGAAGAGGATCATGCCCACCATGCCGCCTACAAGACCGCCCACAGCACCCTCGCGGGTCTTTTTGGGGCTCACCAGGGGAGCCAACTTATGCTTGCCAAAAAGCATACCGGCGAAAAGGGCCATGGTATCGGAGCAGAAGGCCGCCACCAGCACAATGAGCAGAAGGCCGCCGCCATAGGGAAGCATCCGCAGACGCATCAAGCAACTCAGAGACAGGGGGATGGCGATACCTGCCACCAAAATGGCGGTAAGGTCCAGGAAGGAGATGGCGCGGGGCTTTCCGTATTCCACCACCACGCAGACAAACAGCAGTACCACAAAGGCTACCAGCAGCCATTTCACCAGCATTGCGATCTCAGCCACTCCATCGACACCGGAAAAGGCGGCCAGCAGGATCATGTACACGCCCAGCATTCCGGCAAGGCCGAACCAGCGATTTCCCTTTTCCTTCCCGCACACAGCAGTGAGCAGCTCATGGGCGGCAATGACGCACAATGCGCACAAAAACACAGCCGTTGCCCACGCCGGTGCCCACAGCACCACGAACAGCAGCAGCGGAATACCAACAACAGCTACCAAAATTCTCTGTAACATTGCTTCTCCTCTTACTTTACGCCGCCAAAACGACGATCGCGCCGCTGATAGGCCACAATAGCCTCCTCCAGCGCTTGTTCATCAAAATCAGGCCACAGCGTAGGCGTAAACACCCACTCGCTGTAGGCACACTGCCACAACAGGAAGTTGCTGATACGCATCTCTCCGCCGGGACGGATCACCAGTTCGGGGTCGGGGACATCGGCAGAATAGAGGAACTTCCCAAAGTTCTCCTCCGTCCACTCCACGCCCGCCTCGGCACATTTCTTCGCCGCGCGGACGATCTCATCCCGTCCGCCGTAGTTGAGACAGAGATTGGCCTGCACACCCTCGATGGTATCGCTGAGGGCATTGGCCTCCTCCGCCAGCCCACGGAGCTCCGGTTCCAGCACCGAGAGGTCTCCGAAAAACTTGACACGGATGTGCTCTTTTTCCATAGAGGGAATGGCTTCATGGAGATACTGGCCCAGCAGAGACATGATGGCATCCACTTCCTCCTTGGGGCGCTTCCAGTTCTCCGTGGAAAAAGCATACACCGTCAGATAGTCCACACCCAGCTTTTTGCAGTGTCTGGCAATGCGGCGGAAGGTCTCTGCCCCCTCTTTATGGCCGGCAGTACGGGGCAGTCCCCGCATTTTCGCCCAACGACCGTTGCCGTCCATAATAATAGCGATATGGCGGGGAAGGCGGCCCATGTCCACCTGCCCCGCCGTATTTGCTTTTTTACCGAACAGGCCCATTAGACGGACATCAGTTCCTTTTCCTTGTTTTCCAGCAGCTTATCCAGTTCCTTGCAGCGGTCGTCGGTCATCTTCTGCAGGTCCTTTTCCACCATCTTCAGCTCATCCTCAGTGATCTCAGAGGCCTTCTGCTGCTTCTTGAAGTTGTCCAGTGCGTCGCGGCGAATGTTGCGGATGGCAACCTTGCCGCCCTCGGTATACTTGTGGATCTGCTTGACCAGATCCTTACGACGCTCCTCCGTCAGCTGGGGGAAAGCAAGACGGATGCTCTTGCCGTCGTTGGAGGGATTGATACCCAGATCGGACTCCTGGATGGCCTTCTCAATGCTGCGCAGCGTGGTAGCATCCCAGGGGGTGATCAGCAGGGTGCGGGGATCGGGAGAGCCGATGGCAGCCATCTGATGGATGGGGGTGGGGGTACCATAGTAGTCCACCATGATACGGTTCAGAACGGAAGCGTTGGCACGGCCTGCGCGAACGGCGGCAAAGTCGTTCTCCACAGACTCGATGCTCTTCTTCATTTTTTCCTCGTAAACTTTGTATTCATCTTTCAACATGGGGTCAATCCTCCTTAACGATTGTTCCGATTTGTTCTCCGCGGATGACGCGGACGATGTTGTAGGGGTCTTTCAGCGCGAAGACCAGCACAGGGATATGGTTATCCATAGACAGGCTGGTAGCGGTAGAGTCCATCACCGCCAGACGGCGGGCCAGCA
>JAFQCJ010000065.1 GCA_017416445.1 Oscillospiraceae bacterium
AATTCGAAAAATTTCTGATTGGATGACGCAACGCGGGCACCCCGACAATTTTGTCGGGATGCCGCGTATCAAACATCACTTACTTGGTGTGGCGCTCGTGGCGCAGGAGCTTGGTGGGCTCAAGGAAGTGCTGAGCAGTGCCCTGAGCGACCCATGCCACGCCGGTCTTCTCCACCTTCTTCTTGCCGGTGCAGACATCGCAGTGGCAATTCTCCACATAATCCATAGGCTGGGTGTAGGAAGTGATAACACCCTCGAAGTTACGCAGGATGACCTTGTGGGGAGTCTGGGAGATCATATAGTTGGGCATGACGGGAGTCTTGCCGCCGCCGCCGGGAGCGTCCACCACGAAGGTGGGCACGCAGTAGCCGGAGGTATGACCGCGCAGAGCTTCCATGATCTCCAGACCCTTGGAGACGGGAGTACGGAAGTGGCTCAGACCCAGAGAGGGATCGCAGGCATAGATGTAGTAAGGACGCACGCGCATCTTCACCAGCTCGTGGACCAGATCCATCATGACATGAGAGCAGTCGTTGACGCCTGCCAGCAGCACGGACTGGTTGCCCAGGGGGATACCGGCATCAGCCAGCATAGCGCAGGCCTTCTTTGCCTCGGGGGTAACTTCCTTGGGAGTGTTGAAGTGAGTATTCAGCCACACGGGATGATACTTCTTCAGCATGTTGCACAGCTCGGGGGTGATACGCTGAGGCATCACGACGGGAGTGCGGGAGCCCAGACGGACGATCTCCACATGGGGGATGGCGCGGACGCGGGAGATGATGTACTCCAGCATCTCGTCGGAGACCAGCAGGGAGTCACCGCCGGAGAGCAGCACGTCACGAACCTCGGGATGGTTGGCGACATACTCGATGCACTTATCGATCTGCGCAACAGGTACATCGCAGTCGTTCTGGCCGGCAAAGCGGCGACGGGTGCAGTGACGGCAGTACATAGCGCACTGGTCGGTGATCAGCAGCAGCACGCGGTCGGGATAACGATGGGTAAGACCGGGGCAGGGAGAGTCGGTATCCTCGTGCAGAGGATCGGCGTCCTCATAGTCGGCGTGGAACAGCTCTGCGTCGGTGGGGATAGCCATCTTGCGGATAGGATCAAAGGGATCGTCCAGATCGATCAGGGACAGGTAGTAGGGAGTGACAGCCATGCGCAGGATGCCCAGCGTCTTGGCAGCACTGGCCTCCTCCTCGGGGGTCAGAGTCATGTACTTCTTCAGATCCTCAACCGTCTCAGCGCGGTTGGCAACCTGCCAATGCCAGTCGTTCCACAGATTCTCAGGAACATCGGCAAACAGACCGTTACGAGTCTTCATAGTCTTTTCTCCTTTGAATTTTTAATGAAAATCAGTTGGGAAAGAGCGATTAGCAGTACTTCTCGTCGAACAGCTTGCGCAGCTTGGCGTTCTCGCGCAGCACATCCAGAGTGATGTTGGCGTGGTTCTTGGTGTAGCCGTTACCAACGATCATCTCAACATCCTTACCGATACCCTCGGCGCCCAGAGCAGCCTTGGTGAAGGAGGTAGCCATGGAGAAGAAGTAGACCTTACCGTCGTCGCGGACGGGCAGGATGGCGGACATCTCGCAGGACTCAATGTTGACGCAGCAGATGGACAGATCGTACTCCTTACCACCGGTGACGGCCAGAGCAGCCTCCATAACCTCGACGGGCTTGGTGCAGTCAGCAACGATAACATCGGTGTAGACACCCAGCTCCATCAGATCGGCAACCTGCTTGGGGTTGCGGACAACGCCGACAACCTTACCGTTGGGGCCGACCTTCTTCATAGCTTCCCAACCGCACAGAACGCCGGACTTACCGTTGGCGCCCAGGATCAGGACGTTGTCACCCTCGTGGGGCAGCTTGCGGGCCTGAGCGGGAGCGCCGGCCACGTCCAGAGCGGCCAGGGCCAGAGGCTCGGACATATCCTCGGGCATCTTGGCATACAGAGCGGACTCGAACAGAATGGCCTTGCCCTCGATGTCGACGCGGTCGATATCCTTGTGGATGGCCAGGATCTTGTCAATGCGCAGAGGAGTCATGGACAGGGAGACCAGGGAGACGATCTTGTCACCGACCTTCAGGTCGAAGTCGGGCTTAGCCAGCAGGTCCTCACCGATGTGAGCGACAACGCCCTTGAACATACCGCCGGAACCGGTCACGGGGTTCTGCTGCTTGCCGCGCTCAGCGACGATACCCATGATCATCTCGCCGATCTTCTTCTCATCGCCGCCGCAGGCCTCTTCGATCTGAGTGAAGGAAGCGGAGTCGATGTTCAGAGAAGTGACATCGCAGACGATCTCGTTGGAGTAGACCTTGGAGAAGTCGTTGTCGATCTTCCATGCAGCCTGGGTCAGAACGCCCTTGGGCTCGATAACGCGATGCACGCCGTACTTGTTGCCTTTCAGTTCAGCCATTGTAATGTTCCTCCTAAAAATAATTGTTTGTTTTGTTTTTGGGGGTTTATGTGAAGTGTTTTGCTTACTTGGTCAGGCCCAGCATTGCACGGGCCTCAGCGGGGGTAGCGATCTCACGGCCCAGGAGCTTGGCAAAGGCCTTGACCTTCTCCACCAGCTCGCCGTTGGACTTGGCCTTCACGCCGCGCTCGAGATAGATGTTATCCTCGAAACCAACGCGGACATGACCGCCCATGATGATACCGGTAGCGACCATGGGCCATGCGCCGCGGCCAACGCCGGTGACGGTCCAGGTGGAACCTGCGGGGATCTTGTTGACCAGGAAGGCCAGATTCTCGGGGGTAGCAGGGGTGCAGCCGCTGACGCCCAGCACGAAGTTGAACTGCATGGGAGCGCCGGGAACCTCGCCGCGCTTGGCCATATCCAGAACGGTATCCAGATGGCCGATCTCGAAGCACTCGTACTCGGGCTTGATGTTGTTCTCGATCATGCGCTTGCCGAAAGCACGCATGGTGGGCATGTCGTTGACGAAGATGTCGTCGCCGAAGTTGCAGGTACCGCAGTCCAGAGTGGCCATCTCGGGCATCAGCTCGGTGGGCTGCAGACGCTCCTCGGGAGTCATGCCGGTAGCGCCGCCGGTGGAGGGGATCAGGATGGCATCGGGGCAGGCAGCCTGGATGGCGGGCAGGATCTCAGCGAAACGCTCGCGGTCCTGCGTGGGGGTACCGTCGTCGTGACGGACATGGACATGGATGACGGCAGCGCCGGCATCGTAGGCGGACTTGGCCTCACGGACCATCTCCTCCTTGGTGTAGGGAACAGCGGGGTTGTGAGCCTTGGTAACCTCAGCGCCGCAGATGGCAGCGGTAATAATCAGCTTATCCATTCTCTTCTCCCTCTCTTACTTCTTGGTGGTACGCTGGCAATCCTTGGGGGTAACGCAGGTGCCGTGAGCGCGGCAGACAACGATGGGCTCGGCCAGCACATCAGCGGCGGAAGCGGAGATGTCGGGGCGGGAAACGATGACCTTGCGGGCCTCGAACTTCATCACGCGGGAGGTATTGCCGATCTTCTCGATCTCGCCGTAAGCCTCGATGTAATCGCCGGCATAGACGGGAGCCAGGAACTCGATGTTGTCGTAAGCGCAGAACAGGCCCTCGTCGCCATCGCAGGCGATGAGCAGCTCGGTGGCCACATCACCAAACAGGTGCACCATGTGGGCGCCGTCAACCAGGTTGCCGCCGTAGTGAGCATCCTTGGCGCTCATACGCAGACGCAGCAGAGAAGTGATCTTTTCCATTGTAGTGTCCTCCTTCAAAATACATTTGTGTGATATATTCCGTTTTTTCTCCGTTTCCGGTACTCTTACGAAACAAAAAAGAGCGCCGTCGGTCATGTGCTGACCAATAGCGCTCCACACCTACACGGCATGACAGCACCGCCGTTTGCGCGACGATGCCAGAGGGTACATCGCGGGACGCAGTACCCCCTTCGGCGTAAGACCCCTTCCCTGGCGGTTTTTTCTGGAAAACCCCCGTTCCAATACCGCCCGGTACCCTGTCCACGCACCTCTATTGTCGGATTTTTCGGAATCCTTGCACTATGATTATACAAAAGTTTTTGAGAGCTTGTCAAGTATGAATTGTTAGAAAAATAACATATTTTTTCACCCTTTTGCACAAAAGCCCGCCCTGTACTGACAGGGCGGGCTACGGGTGCCTTTTAAGGCCGTACAGACGGTATTTTTATCCCTCAGTACTGCTCCTCGATTTTGGACAAAATCTCCTCTTTCAGAGACAGCATACGGCAGATATTCAGCGCATCCCGGGGACAGTCGGACTTCCCCACCACGCGGTAGAGTCCGTAATTCATATGCCGCGCAATAACATGGACGCCGTCCTCGGTGGTATGGGCCAGTTCACGGCGAATGGCCTCGGGGTCAATGTCACGGAGGCCGATGATTTGATAGTGGGCCGCGGCGTGTTCGGCCACCTTGTCATAGTGGGTGGTCAGCAGCGAGATGGCGTTCACATCCCCCAAATACTTGGTGACCGCCTGCACGATCACCGCGCCCTCGTCAGGATTGGTACCCCGGGCAAATTCGTCCAGCAAAAACAGAGAGTATCCCTGCTCCACCTCATCCAGCGCCTTCTGGAAATGGACGATCTCAGAGCCGAAGCCGGAGAGACCGGACTGGATGGACTGGAGATCGTCAAAGAGCATCTTCACGCTGCAGAAGAGGGGCATCTTCGCCTCACGGGCGCAGACCAGAAAGCCCGCCTGGAACAGCAGGGCATTCAGAGCTACCGTCTTCATGGCCACGCTCTTACCGCCCATGTTGGCGCCGGTAATGACTGTTGCGCCACGATCAAGGGAGATGGACACGGGGACGAAGGTTCTCCGCTGCTCGGAGAGAAGATCCACGATCTCGGGGTTCACCATGTCCACCAGCTCCAGTGCCCCATCGGTGATCTCGGGACGGACGCCGCCGTAGCGGACGGCAAAGAGGGCCTTCTGGATCATGAAGTCGAGGCGGCCCACATTTTCTGCATCAGCGAGGATGTCCTCCACCATGGGGGCGAGAGCCGCGCCCATCATGGCACGCACCTTCGTCTCCTCGCTGTCCTCTTCGGCGCAGATACGGGTGCGCTCAATACGCAGTTCGTCCTTCTCGGCATCGGTGGCAGCGTGGAACAGCTTTTCCTCCACCTTCTTCTTGGCGGCGCGGATCTCACGCAGCTTCGGCGTAGCGCTGTCGGGGATATAGAAGCCGCGAGAGCCCGTACCATCGGGATCGAGGACAGCCAACGCCTCCTTGGGAGCGTGGAAAGAGAGGCCACGGAAGGCCACCTTCTCGTTCATCTCCTCGAACAGGGGCAGGATGCCCTCCAAACGGCGCAAAAAGCCCTTCATTTCAAACAGTTCCACATGGTCGGGGATCTCCCCTGCGGCACAGCGGCGGAAGGAGTTGCGGATATCCTTCATCTGGCACAGGAGGATCACCGTCTTATCCATGGCACTCTTGAGCTCGTCAGCGTGCCGGTAGAGGCCCTCCACATTGTACAGTTCCTCCTCCAACGCCTCACGCTCTTCGGGAGTGTAGAACTTCAGGCGGCGAATCCGCTCAATACCGAAGGGGGAGCAGCCGTGAAGGGTTTCCAGAATATATTGCAGGCCGATCTTGACCTTATCACCAAATGTAACGCTGATCATACCATTTCCTCCCTGACATTGATCACAGGCGCATCAATCGCGTCCTTCATCTTCGCCATAAAGGCATCCTTGTCGAAGTGCCATCCGTAGGCAGAGAAAGGGTTGACGGTGACGCAGAGGGTTTTCGCCGCCTGCTCCGTCTGCAATTTGACCTCCCGCACCTCCAGCTTGTCCAGTGTATCGGGGGTCAGGAGAATTTTACTGGGATCGCGGACCACCAGTCTCCCCTTCCGGAGCACACCACTTTTTAAGAGGGGCAGCACCATGGTGTCGGTCAACGCACCACTGACGAGAGCCTCGCCGTTTGCCTTGAAATCCACCTCCAGTGACTCACCTATCGTGGGGATGGTCTCCGCCTTGGGGATGTTCATTAAGCGATAGATGTAGGCGGTGTCCGCCACCACTTTCTCCATGCTCATGTGGTAGCTTGCGCCGGTGCACAGCACCACGCCCTCGGCTACCGTCCTTGCGCCCAGAGACTTACGGCCCAGGGCGCCGTCGATGATGGACTGCTCTGCCCCCAATTCGAAGAAGGCGCGGGACACCTCCTGCAATTGGGTGGTGATGGAGGGGCCTGCCAGCTGCACATGGCCTGCGCTACGGGCACGCATGATGACCACCTCTCCCAAAGGTGTAGGGATCCCCGTGGTCATCAGAATCTCCTTGGTCACATCGCCCAGGCGCAGCATATCCTTCGCCGTGGCGATGAGAGTCCCCTCCTGCACAAAAATGCCGGGCTTTTCCGTACCCGTCACCACATCGGTGGACTCACCATCGCGGCCGATGGAGGTAAGGCCCAGCACGCGGTTATCCATATTGCTGAGCATCCAGTTCAGCATGGTGGTCTTGCCCGCATTTTTGCACATACCCACGATGGACATGGTTTTGACGCTATGCAGTTGCTTCAACAGCTCTTGTTTCATCTCATCGCTCCCCTTCCCTTCGCAGGTAATGATGGTCGTACAGAGATATTATACCGCAGAGAAAGAAAAAAAGAAAGCCCTAAAAGATGTCAATCTTTTTTCCATTGCTTTGTATAACCCCAGCAGATATAATATGCACAACAATTGTCTGAGGAGGGGTTTCCCATGACCAATAAGGAAATCGTATTGAATTTTTACCGTGATGTCTGGAATGCTCACGATGATTCCAAGGTAGCACAGTATGTCTGTGAAGATTACATCCAGCACAATCCCAATGTGGAACAGGGGCGTCAGGGCCTTTTGAACTTCCTGAAGTTCTTCTTCACCAAGGAGGCCAAGCATGACATCCAGCTGGTGCTGGAGGATGGCGACCTGGTGGCCGTCCATGTCTATGTCACCTTCAACGACGGCTCCAAAGCCACCGTCACCGACATCTATCGTCTGGTGGACGGCGTGATCGTAGAACATTGGGACAGCGTGCAGAAGTAAATATTGATACATACTTTTTCGTGCAAAAAACGCCGCCTCTCGGGCGGCGTTTTTTTGCGTAAATTAGAAATAATCTATCAGGAAAACGCCCATACTGAATAGAAGTTCAAGGAGGTGCTTTTTCCTATGTTGACGGCCTTTTTTCGCACAGTGATCCTCTATCTTCTGCTGATGGTGGGACTGCGACTCACAGGCAAGCGGCAGTTGGGACAGCTGGAGCCCACGGAATTGGTACTGATGATGTTGCTGAGTGATTTAGCGGCGGTACCCATGCAGGATTTCGGCATCCCTCTGCTCCACGGCGCTGTTCCCATCGTAACGCTGTTGGGACTCAGTACACTCATCAGCGCTCTGTGC
Source organism: Oscillospiraceae bacterium (assembly GCA_017416445.1). Taxonomy (GTDB): domain Bacteria; phylum Bacillota; class Clostridia; order Oscillospirales; family Oscillospiraceae; genus Vescimonas. The sequence continues at coordinate 7,412 of JAFQCJ010000065.1, forward strand.
ATCCGCCACATCCGGTTCCGCGATCTTGTCTGCGGCTCCCCCACCATCGTCATCCGCGAGGGCATCATCCAGCAACGGGAGATGGCAAAAAACCGCCTGACGGTGGACGAATTATTGGAGGAGCTGCGACTGCAGGGCATCCTATCCCCCACGCAGGTAAAATACGCCATACTGGAGACAGGTGGGCAGCTCAGTGTTCTGCTCCGCGCCGACCAGCAGCCCATCACAGCCCAACAGATGGGCATCCCTGTGGAGGACGATGTCCATCTCGGTGTGGTCATCGTCAGCGACGGCCATCTTCTGGAGCAAAACCTGCACAAACTGGGGTTAGACGAAAACTGGCTGCACAAACAACTGCAACGCCACGGTCTCACCCATCACCGTCAGGTCTTTTTGCTGACGGTGGACGGTACAGGACAGACGGAACTGACGAAAAAGGAGGGTGCAACATGAAAACCACTCTGCTCTCTGCAGGGGCACTGCTTCTGCTGCTTCTGGGCGGGCTGGGCAACAGCGTCTATCTCTCCCACCGCTGCGCGGCATGGGAGCGGCAGCTGGACAGCGCAGAGGAGGCGGTAACACAGGAGCAGTGGGCAGCGGCACAGTCACAACTGGAGGCTCTCTACCGCTCATGGGATAAGTGCGAACCTTACCTCCACATCGTTGCCCACCATGAGGATGTGGAGCAATCGCTGGTATTACTGGAGCAGTGCCGGCTCTTTGCCGCTTTGGAGGACGGAGACGCACTTCTCTCCGCAGGAGAACAGCTCCGCTGCCAATACCGCCATCTGGCGGAGACAGAGGAGCTGCGCTTGCAAAATATTTTGTAGTTGTTTACTTCTCGTTGAGGAGCTTGCTCAGTTCGGACATGAAGGTGTCGATGTCCTTGAACTGACGGTAAACAGAGGCAAAGCGGACATAGGCAACCTCGTCCACAGCTTTGAGTTTCTCCATGACCTTCTCGCCGATGACCTCGGTGCTGATCTCCCGGTCAAGGGAATTCTGCAGTTCCTGCTCGATCTCGGTGGCCATACGCTCCATATCCGCCACAGGAACAGGACGCTTCTCGCAGGAGCGCTCGATGCCCCGCAGGATCTTGGTACGGTCGAAGGTCTGGCGGCTGCCATCCTTTTTGATGACCACCATAGGCAGACTCTCTACCGTCTCGTAGGTGGTAAAGCGTTTCTCACACTGCAGGCATTCCCGGCGGCGGCGGATACTGCTGCCCTCATCGGCAGGGCGGGAGTCCACCACTTTGCTCTCTTTATAACCGCAAAAGGGACACTTCATCTCTCTCTTCCTCCCGTATACTGCGGCAACACACCGCATATTTCCTGTAGTATACCACACCGCCACAAGATATGGTAGTCTTTTTTGCAATTTTTCGCAGATTTTCGCACCCATTCTGTCCCCGCGGCATAGGATGGGGCGAAGCGGCGGTGCAGTGGGGTATAATCTGTGCCGCCGCCGGGGACAATGAAAGTAACCTTAAGACCCCAAAGGGTACTTTCCAATGAGGCGGAGTGTGAACGAAAGTGGATACAACTGTCAAACGCGGCGAGATCTACTACGCCGACTTAAGTCCCGTGATCGGCAGCGAGCAGGGCGGCGTGCGGCCTGTCCTTATCGTGCAGAACGACACAGGCAACCGCCACAGCCCCACCGTCATCGCGGCGGCCATCACCTCCCAGATGGGCAAGGCAAAGCTCCCCACCCATATCGAACTGCAGGCTCTGCGCTACGGTCTGCCGAAGGAGTCGGTGATCCTTCTTGAGCAGGTACGGACACTGGATAAACAGCGGCTGCGGCAGCGGATGGGACAGGTGGACAGCGAGGTGATGCAGCGGGTGGATGCTGCCATCGCCGTCAGTTTCGGGCTCTCCCCGCCGCGTCTGGTGTGAGGGCGCGTTGCGGGACAATACAGCAAACAGGGTGTGTTGCAGTACGCAGCACACCCTGTCTTTTTCAACTTACATCCGCAGCAGCAGCTCCCGCTTTACCACCGCGCCGCCCTCCATATACACCCGGGGCACACGGCGGCTGACAGCGCAGACCAGTTCATAGGGAATCGTTCCCGCCGCCGCTGCCAGATCGTTCACCGAGGCACGACGGCCAAAGATTTCCACCTCGTCTCCCACCTGCACTGCCGGCAGATCGGTGAGATCCACCATAGCCATATCCATACAGATCCGTCCCCGCTGCGGGGCAGGTCCGCTGTCGGTCATCAGGGTGCATCGGTCGGACAGCACCCGCAGGAAACCGTCGGCGTAGCCATAGGGCAGCACACCCATACGAGTGGTGCGTGCCGTGGTAAAGTCACGACCATAGCTGATATCGGTGCCGGCACCGTAGGTCTTGATGGTGCTGACGGTGGTCTTGAGTGTCATAACGGGGATAAGCCCCAGTTTCTCCGCCTGCTCGGTACAGCCGTAGAGCAAAATACCGGGGCGCACCATATCCATATAACTGTCGCTATGAAGCGCCACCGCACCGGAATTGGCACAGTGATGGATGGCAAATGCCTTGCCCAAACGCGACTCCACCGCTTCAATAACGCGGCGGAAAAGGGCCAGCTGCTCGTCGGTGTAGCGCAGGCTCTCCTCCCCTTCTTCATCGGCCACGGCGAAGTGGGTAAAGATGCCCTCTGCCTCCAGTCCCGGCAGAGTACAGGCCTCGCAGATACCGGCCACGCCCGTTTCGAAATAGCCGCCATCGCAGAGATAGCCCAGACGGGACATCCCCGTATCCACCTTAATGTGGATCTTCAGCGTACCGCCGCAGCGGACTGCCTCGGCACTGTATTCATCAGCCTTGGCCTTGCAGGTGACAGCCTGGGTGATGCCCAGTTCCATGATCTTCTCCACCTGTTCGGCAGGCGTGTGTCCCAGGATGAGAATAGGCATGGTAATACCGCCGTGGCGCAGCTCCATCGCTTCGTCGAGGCTGGATACCGCCAGATAGTCACAGCCCTCAGACTGCAGCACGCCGCCTACCTCCACCGCACCGTGACCGTAAGCATCGGCCTTCACCACGCCCAGAAACTTCACGCCCCCACCAATATGGGTGCGGAGGGTTCGGTAGTTGTGGCGCAGAGCATCCAGATCGATCTCCGCCCATGTTCTCCTCAGTGTAGATTCCATGTTATTCCTCCGTTGTCTCCTCCTGCAGTGTACAGGAAAAAGCCAGCATCTTCACGCTGACCACCGTCTCGCCGTCCACGGCAAACTCGCCGTAGCGGGGCAGCAGTGTCTCTTCTTCGATCCATACAGTACACACTGCCGTCTCACCGCCGAAGGTATCCTCCAGCTCAAGGCGATAGCAGGGGATGCCCTCCAGTGACTCCCGCCCCTCAGAGAGCAAATAGCCTTCGGTGAGAAAATGCAGCATCCGGGGCAGGGCGGAAATGGGGTTCACTCCGCCCAGCTCCCCCACCGACAGACTCTCGCCGTCGTAGGTAAGTGTCATATCCTCCCCCGACAGTGTGGCACACACCCCCGCCACTGTTTCCGGTGCCGTAACGGTGATGGTGGACTCCTGTGGTCCATAGTTACACTGCAGCGTAAAGCATCGCTCCTCGCCGCTGCTGTGGAAGGTGACCTCCGCCTCCATCTGCGCCCTGTCAATAAGGCCGTACTGCCGCCGGATCTCATCGGCGGCCATACGCTTTCCGCCGCAGCCTGTCAGCAGCAGACTCAAGCAAAGCACCGCGATCACAAGTTTTTTCATCTCTATCCCTCCGAATTTCCATATTCGGAAGGCTTTCCCCTATCCCTCGATCTCTCTGTAGGCGTAGGGCAGTATCTCCAGCACATCTTCCGGGGTCATGCTGCGTCTGCCTTTTTCTTTTGCGGCCAGATCACCCGCCAGGCCATGGACAAATACGGCGGCACAAGCGGCATCGAAGGCCGTCATCCCCTGCCCCAGCAGGCTCAGCACCATACCGGTGAGGATGTCGCCGCTGCCCCCCTTGGCAAGGCCGTCGTTCCCGGTGGTGTTCACCATCACCCGCCCATCGGGGGCAGCCACCACTGTGGCAGGCCCTTTCAGCACCAGCACTACGCCCTGCTCCACAGCGAACTTCTTCGCTGCCTCCTTACGGGGCATGGCACCGTCTCCGCCTACGCGGGCAAACTCCCCTGCGTGGGGGGTCAGCACAGTAGGCAATTGGCGTCGGCATGCCAATGTATCTATATGCTCCTCCAGCGCATTTATGCCATCGGCATCCAGCACAAGAGGCAGCTCCACATCCAGTAATCGGCGCACCAGTTCCTCCGTCTCGCTGCTGCGGCCAAGACCGCAGCCCATGGCGAAGGCATCCATCCCCGCCAGTTTCTCGCGGATGATCCCTTCCGCCGCCAGTGACACGCCACCTGCTTTCTCAGGCAGGGGCGAGGGCATGGCACTGAGGCACTTGCCTGCTGTGATGGGCCATATCGTCTGGGGCACGCCGAGAAACACAAGGCCGCTGCCGCTGCGGACAGCCGCCTCTGCCGCAAGGCAGGGCGCACCGGTATAACCCACAGCGCCCATGAGACCGTAAACCTTTCCAAAGGTACCCTTGTGACCCATAGGGTCCCGCCGGGGCAGGATGGATCGTACATATTCGGCAGTGATCTTCATATGCCAGCCTCCTGCTATACTGCATTTCTTACAGTATATCACATCTGTCAATATTCCCTTTTGTGCGAAACTTCTCTTGCAAAAGGGGGAAAACTATGTTATAACTGGTAGCAAGTGAAAAGCGATGATTGAGAAGTACCGCGCAAAAAGCAATTTTCAGAGAGGGTCGGTCACCGGCTGAAAGCCGACCTAAAGAGCCGCACGGTGTTCGCTCAGGAGCTGCCGCGAGGAAATGCGCGGACGGGTCATCCCCCGTTATCGGGAAACGAGTGCGCGGCACAAAGCCGCGAATCTGGGTGGTACCACGGAAGGATCGTATTTGCGTCTTTCGTCCCTGTGTTGGGGATGGAGGGCGTTTTTTTGATGCCCGCATCCCATAAGACCACTATAGAAATCGGAGGAATCGTCTATGCGAGAGAAGATCGAAGCCGTATTGCGGGAGGGCCTGGATGCCATCGCCGCAGTGAAGAGTGAGCAGGAACTGCAGGAGGTCAAGGCCGCTTACCTTGGCAAGCAGGGTACGCTGACGGCGTTTATGAAGGAAGTCCCCAAGCTCCCCGTGGAGGAGCGTCCCGAGATGGGCAAGGCGGTCAACGCCGTGAAGGTGCAGCTGTCCGATGCAGTGGAGGCACGCCGCACAGAGCTGAAGCTGCAGGTCTCCCAGATCCCCGCCGACTTTGACTGCACCATCCCCGGCGAGATGCCCCCTGAGGGCGCGCTGCACCCCATTACTCAGATGTGCTATGACCTGAACGACGCCTTCCGCTCCATGGGTTTTGAGGTGTATCAGGAGGATGACCTTACCAGCGAGTATTACGCATTTGATAACCTGAACTTCCCTCCCCAGCATCCTGCCCGTGAGAGCATGGATACCTATTGGCTGGAGGGTCACGATAAGGGCGAGGCCAATGAGAAGCTGTGCCTCCGTCCCCATCTGACGGGCGGTTCTGTCCGCTATCTCCAGACCCACAAAGCGCCCTTCCGCTTTGTCTATCCCGGTCATGTGTATCGTAACGAGACCACAGACGCCCGCCATGAGCGCGCCTTCTTCCAGTATGAGGCACTGCTGGTGGACAAGGATGTCACCTTCACCGCCGGTAAGGTGATGATCAAGAGCATCCTGTCCAAGGTGTTCGGCCGAGATGTACCGGTGCGTATGCGCCTTGGCTTCTTCCCCTTCGTGGAGCCCGGCTTTGAGATCGACATGGGCTGCCTCGTCTGCGGCGGTAAGGGCTGCAGCGTGTGCAAGCACGTTGGCTGGATCGAAGTGATGCCCGGCGGTACGCCGCATCCCAATGTCCTGCGTGCCGCAGGTCTCGACCCCGATGAGTACACCGGCTTCTACGTCAACATCGGCCTTGACCGTCTGGTCATGATGCGCTACGGCGTGGACGATGTGCGTATGTTCCACGGTGCGGATCTGCGCTTCCTCAAGCAGTTCCATTAATCGAAAGGAGGAAAACGAGCTATGAAAATTTCCCTCAATTGGATCAAGGATTATGTGGCGCTGCCCGAGGATATGGATCTGATGCAGCTGAGCTACGACCTCACCATGTCCACCGTGGAGGTGGAGGGTACCGAGGACCTCGCCAAGCGCTTTGACAATATGGTGGTGGGCGTCATTAAGGAAGTCCTGCCCCATCCCAATGCCGACAGCCTGAAGGTCTGCAAGACCGACATCGGCGGCGGCGATATGAAGGAGATCGTCTGCGGCGGCGTGAACCTCCGTGACGGTATGCGCGTTGCCGTTTCTCTGCCCGGCGCTATCGTCCGCTGGCACGGTCAGGGCGACCCCGTGGAGATCAAGAAGTCTAAGCTCCGCGGCGTGGAGAGCTACGGTATGATCTGCGCCTCCTCCGAGCTGGGTCTTGCCGACCTCTTCCCCGCCGCCGAGGAAGCAGAGATCATGGATCTGGAGGAGTTCGACTTCCCCGCCGGTACACCTCTTGCCGATGCCCTGGATCTCCACGACATCCTGTTGGAGATCGACAATAAGTCCATGACCAACCGCCCCGACCTGTGGGGTCACTACGGTCTGGCCCGTGAGATCGCCGCCCTTTATGATCTGCCCCTCAAGACTATTGAGCCCTACATTGCCCCCGCAGGCACCGAAACGGCTACCGTGGCTGAGGTGTACGACCATGAGCGCTGCCCTCGCTGCATGGGCATAATGATTGAGAATGTCTCTGTCAAGACCTCCCCCTACCTCATGCGCAGCCGCCTGTGGCGTGTGGGTCAGCGTCCCATCAACGCACTGGTGGATATCACCAACTATGTCATGTTCGCCACCGGTCAGCCCTCCCACGCTTACGATGCCGATCAGATCGTGGATCACATCATCGTCCGCCGCGCTGAGGAAGGCGAGAAGCTGGCACTGCTGAACGGCAAGGATCTGACCCTCACTGCCAATGATCTGGTCATCTCCGATATGAAGGAGCCTGTGGGTCTTGCCGGTATCATGGGCGGCGCTAAGGATTCCATCCTCCCCACCACCCACCGCGTGCTGTTGGAAAACGCCAACTTTGAGTCCCGGGGCATCCGTAAGACGGTGCTGCGCTACGATAACCGTACCGAGGCTTCCGCCCGTTATGAAAAGGCTCTCGATCCCGATCGCTGCGCCCAGTCCGTGGCCATGGCTATGGAGCTGTTCTCTGAGATCTATCCCGAGATGAAGGTCACCGGCTACACCGATGTGTATCCCCAGAAGCACCAGTGCGCAGAGATCGATGTGTCCCTCAGCTGGCTGGCCTCCCGCCTCGGTCAGGTGATCCCCAACGAGGTCATCGCCAAGAAGCTGGGTGCCCTGGGTTTCACCGTCACCTTCGACGGCGACAATATGCATGTGGTGGCGCCCACCTGGCGCTCCACCGGCGATGTGTCCATCAAGGACGATATTATGGAAGAAGTGGCTCGTATGCAGGGCTACGAGAACTTCGAGGAGACTCCCATCTCCACCACCTTCACCGGTGCTATCAACCAGCTGGATAAAAACTTGGTGCGCAACATTAAGGAGTACCTCGCCTTCCGCTGCGGCATGAACGAGGTGTTCACCTATCCCTGGATGAGCGATAAGTATTTGGATGCCATTGTCGGCAGCACCGAGGGTGTGCTGGCTCTGTCCACGCCCCCTTCTCCCACGGAGAAGTATCTGCGCTGCTCGTTGCTGCCCAACCTCTGCGAGGCCGTGGTGAAGAACGAGCGCTACTTCGACTCCTTCGCCATCTTCGAGGAGGCACAGGTGTTCTTCGATAAGGACTACACCTCCCCCAACGATCCCTGCGAGCTGCTGCCTCTCCAGCGCCGCTATGTCTCCGGCGCACTGACCGACAGCTACGATAATGTGGTGTCCCTGTTCCGCCGCGCCAAGGGCATCGTGGAGAACATGGCACGCTACACCCACATGGAAGCCCTCACCTTCTCCAAGAAGGAGAAGCCCTCCTGGGCTGACGATACGGTGTGGCTGAATGTGTGGTGCGGCAATGTGAAGGTGGGCGAGCTGGCCCTCCTCAGCAAGAAGGCCTCTATGGACTGCGGCATCAAGAACCTCGCCACCATGCTCTTCGAGCTGGATACCGACGCTATGGTGCCCCTCCGCTCCCGCGACAACACCTTCACCCACCTGCCCGAGTTCCCCATGACCGACTACGATGTGTCCCTCCTCTTCGACACCACTGTGGTGTGGGAGGACATTGCAGCCACCGTCATGGGCAAGGGCGGCGATCCCTTGCTGCACGGCGTGGAGTTCGTGGACGAGTACCGCGGCAAGCAGGTGCCCGAGGGCAAGAAGTCTGTCACCCTCCGTCTGAAGATCGGTTCTCTCACCAAGACCCTCACCTCTCAGGAGATCGAGCAGGTTGCCGCCACCGTCATCAAGCGTCTTTGCAAGAAGCTGAATGCCGCCGAGCGCGCTAACTAACCTCAAATAAGCAAAAAAGAAACGCCCGCAAGGGCGTTTCTTTTTTGATTTCTTTACTTCTTTGCCACCACGATAGGCTGGTAAAAACCCGTTTCGGCGGGGAATTTCCACTCCACGGAAGTGCAGCCGCTCTTCAAAAGCAGCTCCGTCAACTCCTCACGGCGCAGTGCGCGGTATTGGCAGGCAAATTTACTGACAGAGGGCGTGCCCTCATCGTCAATAATGTACTGGACGAGG
>JAFQCJ010000066.1 GCA_017416445.1 Oscillospiraceae bacterium
ACCGGCGATCATGCTCATAGCAGCTTCCAAGGAAGCAGCGTTGAGATCGCGCATCTTCATCTCAGCGATCTTCTGGATGGAGGCCTTGGAGATGGTAGCGACCTTTTCCTTGTTGGGAACGCCGGAACCGGACTCGATGTTGCACTCCTTCTTGATGAGGACGGCTGCGGGGGGAGTCTTGGTGATGAAAGAGAAGGAACGGTCGGCATAAACGGTGATCACAACGGGGATGATCAGGCCGGCATCATTCTTGGTGCGCTCGTTGAATTCCTTGGTAAAGGCGGCGATGTTCACGCCGTGCTGACCCAGAGCGGGGCCAACGGGGGGTGCGGGAGTTGCTTTTGCTGCGGGGATCTGCAGCTTAACATAACCAACGACTTTCTGTGCCATTTGAAGGCACCTCCTTTAATAAAATGTGGTAGCGGCCGAGCCGATCTCGGACCCGCTCTTGGCGAGACGATCTTGCGTCTCTCCCACTTGCGCAGAGGGTGCTGCGCGTCACTGCATAACTTCCACCTGATCGAGCTCCAGCTCCACAGGGGTTTCTCTGCCGAACATGGAGACCACAACGCGGACCTTGTTCTTCTCCGCCTCGATCTCCTCCACGACACCGGTAAAGCTGGCCAGAGGGCCGTCGGTGATACGGACCGTATCGCCTACATTGTACTTCACCACGATCTCGTGCTTTTCCAGCGACATCTGACGAACCTCTTCCTCCGTAAGGGGAATGGCCTTGTTGGCCTCGCCCACGAAACCGGTCACGCCGCGGATGTTGCGGATAATATGCCACGTTTCATCAGTGAGCACCATCTTGATCAGCACATAGCCGGGGAACACCTTGCGCTCCACTTCTTTCACCACGCCGGACTCAGTCACTTCCGTCACGGTCTCCATAGGGATTTCCATGCGCAGGACCATATCCTCGCAGCGGCGATTGGCCACAGACTTCTCAATAGCGGCTTTCACTGCATTTTCGTAGCCGGAATAGGTATGGATGACATACCACTTCGCATTCTCAGACATAACTTCGCTCCTTATGCGAACAGTCCGATCAGCGTGTCGACTGCCAGAACGGCAACCGCGTCGAAGATCCAAATGCAAACGCCAACCAGCAGGGAGCACAGCAGCACAATGCCGGTGTTCTTGGATACTTCCTTACCGGAAGGCCACACGACCTTCTTCAGCTCGCTTCTCATTTCGCGGAACCAACGGCCGCGATCATTCTTCTTGCTTTCAGCCATTGTCGTATCTCCCTTACTTGGTCTCGGTGTGGACAGTGTGCTTTCTGCAGAAGGGGCAATACTTGTTCATCTGAAGCTTGTCCGGGGTATTCTTCTTGTTCTTCATCGTGTTGTAGTTTCTCTGCTTGCACTCGTTGCATCTGAGAGTGATTTTCACGCGCATGGTTTCGGCACCTCCTTATTAGATTGGGTCGTCCTCGCAGGAACGCCCTGATTGCCTCCCTGTTTCACAGGCTTCTTTTCTTGCGCTTGAAGCGAAAAAAGCGCGCAAAAAGAAAACACCCACTCACAGGTATTGACCACTATATCACACTTTCCGCCGCGGGTCAACAGAAATTTTCCAATATTTTTCACTTTTTTAAATATTTTTTCCTGTCCCGTTGCGCTGTAACGGAAAATTGTGTATGATAGCTTCAGACAGAAGAAAATAAGGAGAGATTTCCTATGAAAATTATGGCCATCGACTATGGCGACGCCCATACCGGCATCGCTCTTTCCGACGCCACCATGACGCTGGCGGGCTTTTCCACCGTCATCGACAGCCGTAAGGCCGAGGTGGTGGCTTCCGAGATTGTCCGTCTCATCGGCGAACACGGCGTCACAGAGCTGGTGCTGGGCTATCCCAAAAACATGGATGGCACCCTCGGTCCCCGGGCCGAGAAGTGCGCTGCCTTCGGTGAGGTGCTGAAGGAGATGACGGGTCTCCCCCTCACCCTTTGGGACGAGCGGCGCAGCACCGTAGAGGCACACAATATCCTATTTCATAATGGTAAGAACGCCAAGCAGCGGAAAAAGACGGTGGATGCCGTAGCCGCCTCCCTGATGTTGGAGGGCTTTATGACCCGTAAGCGACTGGAGGCGAACAGATGAGCGTAATCGTCATTGGCGGCGGTGCCGCCGGCATGATGGCGGCGCTGACAGCAGCAGAGCAGGGACATCAGGTGACCATCTTGGAGCGGCAGGCCCGCGTAGGCCGCAAACTGATGGCTACAGGCAATGGTCGGTGCAACCTCACCAACCGCCACGCCTCCCCTGCCCACTACCACGGACAGGATGCGGATTTCTGTGCCTATGCGCTGGACTCTTTCGATGTGGAGGCTACCTTGGAATGGTTCTCCTCCCTCGGTCTTGTGACCATCACCGAGGACAGCGGGCGGGTCTACCCCTACAGCAACATGGCCGGCAGCGTGCTGGATGTGCTGCGCTTTGCCCTGGAGCATCCCAACATCACCCTCGTTACCGGCTGCGTGGTGACCAATATTCGCCATAAGAACGGCCTCTTCACCGTCACGGCGGAGAAGGATGTGTTCACCGCTGAGAAGGTCATTTTGGCGGCGGGCGGCGCGGCAGGCAGTAAGGTGGGCGGCGTCATGGACGGCTATCAGCTGGGCAAGGCCATGGGCCATCACCGCACGGCACTCTACCCCTCCCTGGTGCAGCTGAAAACCGACCCCACCTATCCCCGCGCCCTCAAGGGCGTGAAGGCTGAGGCCGCCATTACCATTCGCCGCCGCAATGAGGTGTTGGCGCAGGGTACGGGTGAGGTGCTGTTCACCGAGTACGGTGTCAGTGGCCCTGCCATCTTCGAGTTGAGCCGCGTAGCGGCGACTGGCGGCGAGGGTTTGGAGGTGGAGCTGGACTTCCTCCCCGATTGGTCGGAGGAAGAAACTCTCGCGTGGGTCGCGGCGCGGCAGATGCAGCGTGGCAGCCAAGAGGCGGGCACGCTGTTGTGCGGCACGCTCCACAGCCGCTTGGGTCAGATGCTGTGCAAGGCGGCGGGCTACACCGCACAGCCCTGCGACACGCTGGATGAGAAGGCGCTGGGCCGCATTGCCCGACAGCTGCGGCACTTTACCCTCCCCATTACCGGCGTGTGCGGCTTTGACCAAGCCCAAGTCACGGCGGGCGGTCTCCGCACCGATGAATTTGATCCCACCACCATGGAGAGCAAACTGGTCAGCGGCTTCTACGCCTGCGGCGAGGTGCTGGACATTGACGGCGACTGCGGCGGGTATAACCTCCAATGGGCATGGAGCAGCGGCCGCTTGGCGGGACTGCTGAAATAAGACGCAAAAAATGCCACCCGAAAGGGTGGCATTTTTAAACAAAAAGGGTTAAAAAGAACGATAACTTCGAATTGTAAAAGGATCGTTGCTTTACCATATGTGTTAGTTTCGTATATAATAACACCAAAGGAGGCGAGATAATGGATATAGGAAATCAGATTTTGAGCATACGTAAAGAACATAGATTAACACAAGAAGAGTTTGGCAGATTATTTTATGTTACAAGGCAAACTGTTTCAAATTGGGAAAAAGGAAGAAGTTATCCTGATTTACAAGTCCTTGTTGATATGAGTGATCGTTTTCAAATCTCTTTAGACACATTGCTAAAGGGCGATTTTAGAATGGTAAAAGCGATAGATAAAGAAAGGCTCATGGGCACAACAAAACGAGAAAAATCAGTTATAGATTTTTTTACTGGTGCAGGAACCGGTTTGGTTGTATCATGCTTATTCTCTCCAAGTTCAGCGATTCGAACTATAGTAATCGTAATAGGACTTATAATGATAGGAATTGGCTGGTATAAAAAGGATAAGTATGATAAAAAATTGTTTCAGCATGCAGAAGATTCTTATAATGAAAATTAATCTTAGATAGACAAATGTCTGTTTGTCGGGCTGTTAACATCTGAAGTCAGACTTCCTACTTCATTACGACAAAAAAAGTTTTGTTGTCCCCAAAATCGCTGAAAATGGCACAAGTGATACAAACAAAAAGCCAAGCTGCAAAATGCAGCTTGGCTTTTTTTGCTTAATCAATTTCGATTACTCAGCGTCCTCAGCCTCGTCCTCGTCGGCCTCAACAGCGGGGGCCAGCAGAGCGCGGATGGACAGGGAGATCTTCTGCTTCTCCTCATCGATAGCGGTGATCTTAGCGTCCACCATCTGGTTCTCGCTCAGAACATCACCGGGCTTCTCGATGCGGCGATCAGCGATCTGGGAGATGTGGATCAGACCATCCACACCGGGCACGACCTCAGCGAAGGCGCCGAAGGTCATCAGCTTCACGATACGGACATTGGCCACATCGCCCACCTTGTAGGTGCTCATGAAGGTATCCCAGGGATTGGCGGAGTGATCCTTGACACCCAGGGAGATCTTGCGCTTCTCAGCATCGAAGGAGATGACATACACTTCCAGAGTGTCGCCCACAGCAACCACCTCAGCGGGGTTCTTGATGCGGGACCAGGACAGCTCGGAGATATGTACCATAC
>JAFQCJ010000067.1 GCA_017416445.1 Oscillospiraceae bacterium
CCTCGGCGTCCTTGCGGATGTCGATGCCGCTGCGGTGGATGTTGTAGGAAATGTCTTTCAGCTTCGGATCGTTACGAAGAATCAGCGCGAGGTTACCAAGGGTATCCTTGACCTTGCCGTGCTTGTCGATGTCCAGATTGTCCTGCCAGTTCACGTTTTCTGCTGCGGCTTTCTTCTCAGCATCCGCATCTAGATCGCTGAACTCCTCCATGGCCTGGGCGCGGCGTTCCTCCGCCAGCTGGCGCCTTGTGGCTTCATCCCTCGATGCGTATTCCTGCATCAGCTTCATAGAAGATGCGTCGTCCCCAACAAGAGAACCGTCCGGGGCCGTTCCACCCGGCATGAACAGATGCCAGCGCACCAGATCAAAGGCATTGCACAGCTTACCGCCAGCAGGATCGGTTGCGTGATGAGAAAAGGCGTACTTGTCGCCATAAAGAACCAGGCCACCTGTGGTGCTGCCGCCGATGAAGGTGAAGCGGTCGTCCTGCTCGGTAGGAGTGTAGCGGTCGGAGAGGATATGCTCCAGCACATCGGTGATGGTGTGCGCACGACAGAAGGCGCCAATGATGCCGCGCTTCTCGGTGGGATCTTCCTGCTTGCCGGCAGTGTGACGGATGCGTTCCTCCACAGGCTGGGTCGTCGGCCAGAGGGATGCATCCTTCCAGTCGGCGTAGGTGTTCAGCACTTCATCCGGGTCGAGGAAGGGTTCATCAGCGTAGTGAAAAAAGAACTCGCCGTCTTCGGGTGTGCTGGGCCAGTACATCAGGCGGGCCGGTTCAAATGTCGTGGGATCGAAACGCTTGAGGTTCAGATCGTCGGCCACACGGCGGGCAACAGCGGCGTATTCATCCGGGGTTACCGTGCGCGTCAGCGGAATGATCAGGCGCAGGCGCATCTTCTCAGGCGTATGGCTGTGGGTACTGTAGAGGGCGTAGGCGTTGATGAACATCATGTCCAGATCGTCCATAAGACCCGGGTCGGCGTTATCTGCATCCAGACACAGCATGCAGCGGTTGACCACGCTGGCGTTGTTGCGCTTGCCGTTCTTGAGATAGCCGCCAACGAAGCCGCCTACATCCTTGATGGTATCGCGGTCAGCCTTGGACATGGCGGCGTAGTCGGTTACGGTCTCACGGGTGCGGGTAGTGGTGGCGAGCTTATCAAGGAACTCGCTCCACAGCATCTCTTTGTTCTGCCATTGGGAGGCCTTTCTGCTCCTGCCAATGGCAATCAGGAGCTTTCGGTCGTGCTTCACCTGCATGGAATTTTCCTCCTTCTTTGAGTTGGCATAAAAAGTGGTCTGCGCCCAGATTGTGGGCACAGACCTCAAAACTGATATGGTAAGTGATCTGTACTAGAATGTTGGAGAGACCGCTATTGTATTACTTCTTTCCCTGGGCGTACACATCTTCGCACTCGCAGCCGATCAGCTGCAGACCGCACGCCGGGCAGCGTTCACAATCACAACCCCAATGGTGGTAGTGGCCAAACAAGGCGCCGCAGTC
>JAFQCJ010000068.1 GCA_017416445.1 Oscillospiraceae bacterium
AAGAGCGGCAGCGGTGGGCTCGTTGATGATGCGCTTGACCTCGAGGCCGGCGATCTTACCGGCATCCTTGGTGGCCTGACGCTGGGCATCGGTGAAGTAGGCGGGAACGGTGATGACTGCCTCGGTAACAGTGGCACCCAGATAGCTCTCGGCATCGGCCTTCAGCTTCTGCAGGATCATGGCGCTGATCTCCTGAGGGGTATAGGCCTTCTCGTCAATGTTGACCTTGTAGTTGGAGCCCATCTCGCGCTTGATAGAGGAGATGGTACGGTCGGGGTTGGTAATGGCCTGACGCTTGGCCACCTGTCCTACCATACGCTCACCGGTCTTGGAAAATGCTACCACAGAGGGAGTGGTACGGTTACCCTCGGCATTGGCGATAACGACAGCCTCGCCGCCTTCCATCACGGCGACGCAGGAGTTGGTCGTACCCAGATCGATACCGATAACTTTAGACATAATTGTGTCCTCCTAAAAGATAATATAGTTAATTTTTATTATTTCCAAATTTGTTTTTAATTGGCGACTTTCACCATGGAGAAGCGCAGAACTTTCTCACCCAGCATAAAGCCTTTCTGGAACACCTCTACCACGGTGCTCTCTTCAATGGTCTCATCCTCCACATGCATCACCGCATTGTGTTTCTCGGGATCGAAGGGTTTCCCCATTGCTTCGATCTCCGTTACGCCCAGATGGGTCAGCACATCCATAAACTGCTTGGTGATCAGCTCCAATCCCTGACGATGGGCATCGCCCTCTGCATACTGGGCCACGCCGCGCTCGAGATTGTCGTAGATATCGAGGAACTTCTTTACGGTGTCCATTTTGGCATCACCGTAGATGTTCTCTTTTTCCCGCTGGGTGCGCTTGCGGTAATTGTCATACTCTGCCGCCAGACGCAGATACTTGTCGTTGAGCTCGGCAGCATCCTTTGCAACCTGCTCCAACTGCGCCATCTGTTCAGCGGTAAGTGTAAAGGTCGCCTCCTCGGCGGGAGTTTCCGCAGCGGCGTTCTCTGCTGCGGTATCTGCCGTCTCAGGGGTTTCCATGTTGTTCTTTTCCTGTTCGCTCACGGTTTCTCGTCCTCCTTGGGGGGTAGTTGTTGTGCTTTGCCGAACATCTTGGTCAAACTCTCGGCAAAATAACTCAGCCGTGCTGCCACGGCGGCGTAGTCCATTCGTGTGGGGCCGACCACGCCCACAAGGCCGCGCATTCCATCGCCGATGTCATAACTGGCCACCACCACACTGCTCTCCTTCAACGCCTCGGAGACATTTTCCGGGCCGATGAGGATCTGCATGGGGGCATCTCCGGCAGGAACAGGCAGCTGGGCACCGGAATCCGACATGAAGTGCATAAGGTCGTGTGCCTTGTCGATATCCCGGAACTCCGGCATCTTCAGCAGCTGGCTGGTACCGCCCACATAGACCTGCTTACGCTCGGATTCTTCCAAAAGCTCGGCGGCATAGTTCACCACGCGGTTAAGGAGCAAAAAGTTTTCCGGCACAACCTGATCGGTGAGATTCATAAGCCGGGAATGCATCTCAGCGTGGCTCAACCCCGTAAAGTGGGTGTTCAACAGGGGTGTTACACTCTGCAGCGCCCCCTCTGCCAAAGACAGTTCCAACGGCAACAGCGTACTTTTGACGCGGCTGTCAGAGAGCATCACCACAGCGATCACAGATCCCTCATCCACCTCCAGCAGTTCAAAGCGGCGAACCGTGGCCGTATGCCGATGGTCAGTGATGGCATAGGTGGGATAGTCCATAAAGGTAGAAACCATCTGCCCTGTGCGGGCGATGAGCTGATCGGTGCCCCGCAGCTCCCGCTGTACAGCACTGGTGATCCGCTCTGCCTCCTCGCCGTCCAGTGTCTTGCGCTCCATCAGTTCGTTGACATACAGGCGATAGCCCTTTGCTGAGGGAATGCGTCCGGCACTGGTATGGGGCTGCTCCAGATACCCCATCTCGCTGAGGTCGGCCAGTTCATTGCGCACGGTGGCGGAGCTTACCTTCTCCGTCATGCGGGAGGCGATGGCCTTGGAGCCCAGAGGCTCGGCGGTGGCAATGTAGCTGTCCACCAGAATCTTCAATATTTCCTTTTTTCGGGCGGTCAGTTCCATGGTCACCTCTCTGTTTAGCACTCCTTCTCTCCGAGTGCTAACTCAGTGTACCACCACCGTCAGGGAAAGTCAATGAAATAATTGTGAACAATGGAAAGAAAAAGAAAGGCCGCCCACAGGGACAGCCTTTCATCTCTTATTATCCATTATCGCTCCGGATCAAAGTTGCGTTTCTCACGCTTTTCCATACTTTTTCCCATCTGTCTGGGCAACCAGCCCATCTTATGAAGGACCGGCAGCAGCGCACGGAACAGCAGGAACAGCAACAGGATCTGCAAAGGCAGATACAGAATGTTTTTCACAGCACTGGAGGTAAGGTAGTAGAGGTATCCCTTGCTGTAGAGAATGGCGCTCCACAGGGAGCCGAGAAACACATTCTGGATATTCGTCAGGAGTTTTGCCACGATAATACGCCACCATGTGATGCGGGCGCGATAGAAGAAAAGGGCGTAAATCAGGCATCCCAGAGCCGTAGTGAGGGCATATCCCGGGAAATAGGCGTAACCGCCGCCGGACACAAAAAAGCTGATGGTGTCCTCGGCAAAAGCAAAGACTACCGCCACCACAGGGCCGCACACCAGCGCACACAAAGCCCGGGCCAAATAGGTAATGCTGAGGCTTAAGTTTTCTCCCAGCGGGATCTTAAACCGATTGAGAACGAGGCAGGCAGCGATCATCAGCGCTGCAAACAGCAGCTTGCGCAGATCTTTCATCTCCGCCGCAGCAGCGCGCCAGTAGCCTCGGGAAAACGGCGTGGAATACAGGCTCATATAAAAACCTCCTTGTCTTGTTTCGGCAGTCCGAACAAGCCGGATCAGCCGCACAACAAGGAGGAAACGCCTCTTACGCCTGTTATGCGGCAGCGGGATGCGGGGCCGGCACTGTGATGTACTCTTCCTCCGGCGGACAACTCCCCGTCCCGCCGGCACTTGACACACAGGCCCCTACTCTGCCTTAATTGCCTACAGTATATACCCTGCACTGCTGTTATGCAAGTAAAAAGACCGCCTAAGCGGCGGTCTTTTCCTTTTTCTTTACGCATCGATGCTACGGGTAAAGGTGATGCCGGATTTTTGCATCTGCACATCCAGCAGCACGCGATCACCACGGATATAACTGCGGGTATACTCATACACACGGCCATCCTCTGTGCGGGTGCGGCGCTGGTGGAAGAAAGCACAGCTGCCTTCCGCTACGCCCAGCATCTCGGCGTTGGGATTCTCCAGCGTCACCGCCTCGTACACATCCTCGGCAGCAAAGGGGATGATCCCCACATGATAGAGAAGGGAGTAGAAACTGTGGGTCTCTACCATCTCGCGGGTCAGATTGGGGTAGATGTAATGGGGATAATAACTCGTCTCCAGGATCAGCGGCTCCCCATCTACATTGCGGATACGGGTGAAACAGTATACCGGTGTACCGGGTCGCAGCTCCATCTTCTCGCTGAGGGTCTCGTCCAGTTCCGTAACGCAGAAATCCACCAGGGTACTGCTGGGGGTCTTACCCATAGAGGAGACCTCGGTGGTAAAGGAATAGCGGACAGCGCGGCGGTTATTGGCAGGTTCCGCCACAAAGGTGCCGCGGCCACGCTTGCGCACCACCAGGCCCTCGTCCTCCAGTTCACCAATGGCCTGGCGGACAGTATTGCGGCTCACGCCCATAGCACGGCACAGCTCCGCCTCACTGGGGAGACTCTCTCCTACAGCCAGCACACCGGTGGAGATGTTGCGCTTGATGATGCCCACCAGCTGGGCATACAGAGGTATGTCGCTGTCGAGAGAGAGGCGGGCGCTGAGAATAGGGTTCTTTTCCATAGAAAGGGTTCCTCGGTTCTATCAGGTTGTACCTATTGTACCATACATTCCAAAAAAACAAAAGTGGAAATTTTAAGATAAAATTTGGCGGAATTGACGAAAAAGGAAAAAGCCACCTTTTGGGTGGCTTTTCCTCGGAACAAAAAAGAAGGAAAACTTAAAAATTTAAGTTTGAGGAGGCGGGATAATTACTTGTGGTCAACGGAGTACATGTGCTTGATCAGCTCCAGCACCTTGTTGGAATAACCCCACTCGTTGTCGTACCAGGAGACGACCTTCACGAAGGTGTCGGTCAGAGCGATACCGGCCTTGGCATCGAAGATGGAGGTCAGGGGGCAGCCCAGGAAGTCGGAAGAAACGACATCCTCATCGGTGTAGCCCAGAATGCCCTTCAGCTCGCCCTCGGAGGCGGCCTTCATGACGGCGCAGATCTCATCGTACTTGGCGGGCTTGGCCAGATTGACGGTCAGGTCGACCACGGACACATCCAGAGTGGGAACGCGCATGGACATACCGGTCAGCTTGCCGTTCAGAGAGGGGATGACCTTACCAACGGCCTTGGCAGCGCCGGTGGAGGAGGGGATGATGTTGCCGGTAGCGGCACGGCCACCGCGCCAATCCTTCAGGGAAGGACCGTCAACGGTCTTCTGGGTGGCGGTGACGGAGTGAACGGTGGTCATCAGACCATCGGTGATGCCGAAGTTGTCGTGCAGGACCTTGGCAATGGGAGCCAGGCAGTTGGT
>JAFQCJ010000069.1 GCA_017416445.1 Oscillospiraceae bacterium
AGGATAAGGCTCAGTATGATGCCGATTATGCCAAGTATCTGGAAGATCAGGCCAAGTACGAGAGCGATCAGGCCGAATATGATCAGGACAGTGCCGAGTATCAGCAGTATCTGATCGACAAGGCCAAGTATGAGAGTGACTATGAGCAGTATCTCAAGGATCAGGCTCAGTACGAAGAAGACAAGGCCGAGCACGATCAGGATGTTGCCGATTACCAGCAGTACCTGAAGGATAAGGCTCAGTATGATGCCGACTATGCCAAGTATCTGGAAGATCAGGCCAAGTACGAGAGCGATCAGGCCGAATATGATCAGGACAGTGCCGAGTACCAGCAGTATTTGATCGACAAAGCCAAGTATGAGAGTGACTATGAGCAGTATCTCAAGGATCAGGCCAAGTACGCGGAAGACAAGGCCAAGCACGACAAGGACGTTGCCGACTACCAGCAGTACCTGAAGGATAAAGCCCAGTATGATCTGGACAAGGCCACCTATGACGCTGCCTACGCCCAGTATCTGCTGGATGTGGAACAGTTCAACAAGGACAGCGTCAAGTATGAAGAATTCGTAGCCGCCAAGGCCATCTATGACGCCGCCTATCAGACTTATCAGAGCAAAATGACTCAGTATGAGCTGGACTATGCCCAGTATCTGCTGGATGAATCAGCCTATCAGGATTATCTGATTGCCAAGGCTGCCTATGAAGCTGCCGAGAAGGCCTATGGAGAAAAGCTGGAAGATTACCAGACCGAAAACTCCATCTATATCGATGTTACCGACTACAATCAGGGCATCGAAAGCAAGAACGAAGGGATTCAGGACAAGAACGAAGCGCTGGACAATGACCTCCATGCCAACAACGTGGACAGCATCGATCAGGTTGGCGAGATCAACAGCGGCGTTGAAGCCGATGACGATACCATGACCGGTCTGAGCAAGTATGACGAGCTGGTCCAGCAGGGTAAGGATCTGGATGACGAGGCCAACGCTCTGGAGAACCACGACGGCAAGGACGCCGAGCTGGGTTCTGAAGCGTATGGCAAGTATCTGGAAGCCGTGGAAACGTACAATGACAACGTTGAAACCTTCAACAAGGCTGTTGAGGACTACAACACTGCCGTTCAGGATTACAACACTGCTGTTGACTCCTTCAATGACAGTCAGGCCGCCATTCCCGGTGATCCCACCACCAGTGACGGTACCCAGCAGGGCGACGGCACTGCCATCGACTGGGGTAATGTAGAGTTTGACACCTATGGCGGCATCCTCACCCACATGGACGTGAAGTACAACGCCGCCGCCTCCCAGGACGTGACCGTGGATGCCGAAGGCAAACCGTCCTACAGCGAAGCCGTCACCCAGTACGAGGTCACCGGCGTGTTTACCGATAAGGACACCGCCGACAGCGAGATGGCAAAGGCTGAGAAGATCGAGGATTACGAACCCGCCTACGGTCTGAGTTACTCCAATGATAACTGGAACACCAGCACCGATCAGGATCTGCAGGATGACCCCGCCAACGATGAGTTCGGCAATGTCCACGCCAACCATCTGGGCGAATCTCTGGATCCCGTAAAGGGCGAGGTCAGCTTCTATGTGACTCTGGTGGATGAGGACGGCAATACCCACGGCATCAATGTCAATGTGGATGCCAACTCTGTTTACGCTGAGGGCTCCTTCTACAAAGCCGAGAGCAACGATTTCCTGGAGAGTTACATCGGAAAGAACAACAAAAAGCTGGATACTGAAACCATCGACGGAGTGACCTACTATAATATCAGCGGCGAGTCGGTATTCCTGATCTCCGCACTGACCTGCGACGGCATGACCGAAGGTATGTACTGGAAGCCGAATGGCTACGGTTGGGGCGGCCAGTGGGTTTCCGACGGCAAGCTGCACGCTCACGGTCTGGACCTGATCCTGAATATGCAGACCATGATCGAGATCCACAAGGGCGACAACGCTCAGAAGATCAGCTATCTGGACTATAAGCTGGGCAAGACCGCTCAGGCCGAAGCCCCCACCCATCCCGGTGAGTTTACCGAGAGCGAACCCACGCATCAGGATCCTCCCAAGCAGCCCACTGAGCCCACCTTTGAAATGGACGAACCCGAGGAAGTCAAGCAGCCCACTGAGCCTACCGAGCCCACGGAACCCACGGAACCCGGTCGGGTTGACAATCCCGGCGAAGGCCCCACTGAGCCCACCGAGCCCACGCCTCCCGGCGAAGTCGAAAATCCTGGCGAAGGCCCCACTGCTCCCACCGAGCCCACGCCTCCCGGTGAAGTCGAGAATCCCGGCGAAGGCCCCACTGAGCCCACCGAGCCCACGCCTCCCGGTGAAGTCGAGAACCCCGGTGAAGGCCCCACTGCTCCCACTGAGCCTACGCCTCCCGGTGAAGTCGAGAATCCCGGCGAAGGCCCCACTGAGCCCACCGAGCCCACGCCTCCCG
>JAFQCJ010000070.1 GCA_017416445.1 Oscillospiraceae bacterium
ACAGCTTGTTGATATTCGCACGATTAAGGTCGATCCAAATCTTCCGCCATTAGACAGGTGGTACAGCTATCTGCGCCAAGTCAAAAATCCGTATTGCGTCAAAGTGGGAAATTTTGGAGTCAAGCTGACTTTTCCGGATGAGCCATAGTAATGTCGTGTGAATCTGCACTTTTTCTGAACTTCCATTGGGCCTTTCGGGTGAGTATGCTGATTTAGTCCAAACGGCATCCCGTGGCAGGAGCGGCCCACTGAAAAGTGGGCCGCCCAAATAATTTTGAAGAATTTTGTATGTCTGTCTTGACACAACCAGAAGGGCTGGTGACAGGTACGGCGGTGAAGATGTTCTCTGTAGCAGGGCCTGTGATCGTTTTTGGTACAACGGCCAGCGTGGTGTACGGGCTGGTGCTGTGGGTGATGGGATTATTGTAATGCAAAAAAGAGCCCTCCCGGGCTCTTTTCTTATTTTACGCCCGTCAAATCAAACGGTGGCGTATATTCCTCTTTTGCGGCGGTGCGCTCCTGTAAAAAGCCGTTCACAATGCCGCAGTTTTCCATATACTGTGCTGCGGCGCGGTACTCCGCTGCTGTCACACGGCGGGCGAGGAGCCCCTCTGCGTTGGGCTGGGGGGTGTACTGGCTCATTAAAGACACCAGGACCTGTTCCGGGGCAAAGGTTTGACTGATCCAATCCAGCACGCGGCGTGTGTTTTCCAACTGTCCCGGCAACACGAGATGGCGGATGAGCACACCCTGTTTCAACAGACCGTCCTCCAGCACATAGTCTCCCACCTGTCGGTGCATCTCGCGGATGGCGGCGGTGGCGACCTCAAAATAGTCGGGGGCGGCAGATAGTTTTGTCGCCAAGGCGTTGTCAGCGTATTTCAAATCAGGGAGATACACCTGCACCGTGCCCTCAAGGAGGGACAAAATCTTCGCAGACTCGTAGCCGCCGCAGTTCCACACCACAGGGACGGGCAAGGCGGGGGAAAGGCTTTCGGCTACCCACGGAGCGAAGTGGGAGGCGGTGACGAGATTGATGTTATGTGCGCCCTGCGCAATGAGCTCAGCATAAATCTCCCGCAGCCGCTCAATAGATACCGCCTCGCCGAAACAGTTTGTAGAGATGTCATGGTTTTGGCAGAACACGCACCGTAGCGCACAGCCCGAGAAAAACACCGTGCCGCTGCCCCTTGTGCCTGAGATGACGGGTTCTTCCCATTGATGGAGGGCGGCGCGGGCGATGTGTGGCGTGGTGGGCATACAGCAGAAGCCGCCGCCGTAATTGTCTGTCCGCTCAGCGTTGCAGCGGCGAGGACAAAGATTGCAGTTCATTTCCGTAGGCGGTCAAAGTCGGGGCCGAGGTCGCCGCTCATCCAATGGCGGCGGCACAGGCCGATATAACGGTCGTTGGCACCCAGAACGACTTGTGCTCCCTCTTTCACCACCGTACCAGTTTCGTCAAAACGGGCATTGAAGGCCGCCTTCTTGCCGCACCAGCAGATGGTCTTGACCTCCTCCAGCTTGTCCGCCAGCACCAACAGGTGATAGCTGCCCTCGAAGAGTTCGCCACGGAAGTCGGCACGGAGACCGTAGCAGATAACGGGGATATGACAATCATCCACCAAGTGGACGAGGTAATAGACCTCTTCCTTCGTCAGGAACTGTGCCTCGTCTACGATAATACAGGCGTAACGCTGCAAATCCTCGTCAGCCATGGCCTGCATCTCGTGAAAGTAGATGCAGGAATGAGTCAATCCGATACGGGAACGAACGGTGTGGTCACCGTCACGGGTGTCCAGTTGGGGTTTGACCAACAGAGTTGCCTGTCCCCGTTCCTCGTAGTTGAATCGCGCCATCAGGGCATTCGCCGTCTTGCTGGAGCCCATGGCTCCGTACTTGAAGTATAGCTGTGCCATTGTCTGTTCTCTCCTCAGTGTTTACTCAGCTTGGAAAAGGCGGTGGGCATAGGATAGTCCGCAGCGTTGTCGTGGTTGCGCCAGCACCACTCCTTGCAGCCGTCGCCCGTAATTTCAATAGTATATACGGTCATATCCCATACAATGTGGGTAAAAATGTGGCGTTTCTTTTCCTTTTTCAGCCACTTGTGGGGAACAACCTGCCAACCGGACAACTGCCGCGCTGCCTCGGTTTCAGAAAGGGTGCCCAACACATTGGGATATTCCCACAGAGAGGCCAAAAGCCCTTGGCTGCTGCGCTGTACCACGGCCTCGCTGCCTGCCCGGCGGAGAACGAACACGGTGTATGTCTCACGGCGCTTGGCGGCGTTTTTCTCCCGCACGGGGAGAGAAGCGGCGCGACCGCTTTCATAGCCTTGGCAAAAGGCGCGGCAGGGGCATTCTTCGCAGCGCGGTGGGGTGTTGGGCAGACAGACCATCGCCCCCAGCTCCATCATGGCCTGATTGAAATCGCCGCTGCGGTCACGGGGAATGACGGCCTGAAGCTCTGCTGTCACGCGGCGGCGGAGAGCAGGGGAGAGGATATTCTCCTCACAATCTGTGAGCCGTGCCACCACACGCAGTACATTGCCATCCACGGCGGGGACAGCCTCGCCAAAGGCGATAGAGGCGATGGCACCTGCCGTATAGTCTCCGATGCCTGGGAGTTTGCGGATGTCGGCGAAATTGTCAGGGAACACACCGGCGTAATTGCCCACGATATCTCTGGCAGCCTTGTGCAGGTTGCGGGCCCGGGAGTAGTAGCCCAAGCCCTGCCACAGGGCCATCAACTGTCCCTCCTCCGCCGCGGCAAGAGCTTCCACAGAGGGGAAGGCCGCCATAAAGCGCTGGAAATAGGGGATGACCGCCGCGACGCGTGTCTGCTGCAGCATGATTTCCGACACCCATGTGCGATAGGGGCTGACGATCTCCCGCCACGGCAGAGAGCGATGTCCGGCGTCGTACCATGCAAGAAGAGGGGCACTGATTTGCTGCAAAGGCGTCATACGATAAAGCCTCCGTCAGCGGTGATGACCTGACCTGTAATAAAGGAGGACTTGTCCGAGGCAAGAAACACAGCGAGGTGTGCGATGTCCTCGGGGGTGCCGAGGCGGCGCAAAGGGGTCTCCTGGGCCAGCTGAGGCAGCACCTCGGCGGGAAGGGCATCCAGCATATCCGTCTTGATAACACCGGGAGCAATACAGTTGACGCGGATGCCGGTGGGGGCAAGCTCCAGTGCAAGGGAGCGGGACATGGCGATCAGCGCCGCCTTGGTGCAGGAGTAGGTCACCTCGCAGCTGGCACCCCGCAGACCCCACATGGAGGAGATGTTGATGATGCAGCCTTCGTGTTCCCGGAGCATGGGACGGAGAACCGCCTGCGTGGCGTGGTACGCACCGTCCACATTCACCGAGAAGTAGCGGTGCCACAGCGCATCATCGACATCCTGAAACAGGGCCTGACCTGCCACGCCTGCATTGTTCACCAGAAGAGAGACCTCGCCCCATTTTGCCTCGATCGCTTTCACCATGGCGTCAACTTCTTCTCGTACCGACACATCGGCACCGCAGATCATGGCTTCCCCGCCGAAGGCCGTGATTTCCTCCAGCAGGCTCTCGGCGCAATCGCGGCGGACGCGGTAGTTGATGCAGACCCGCCAGCCCTGACGGGCCAGCTCACGGGCAATACTGCGGCCGATACCGCGACTGCTGCCGGTCACAAGAGCGATTTTCTCCATAGGGGTTTCCTCCTGTAATAATCCTGTCACTTCTTCTCTATTGTACCCCAAAGCGGCGCAACTGGCAAGGGAAAGAAGTAGACAAGGCGTGAAAAGTGCGTTATACTGAAAATCAGAGAGAAAAGGGAGGAAACGACTATGCCGCTTCTGTATTGGTTGGAGGCCCACCGTACCCCGTGGCTGGACGCCATTATGTCCACTGTTACCCATCTGGGTGCGGAGACGGCCTTTATTGTTATCGCCATTGCCGTGTTCTGGTGCGGCAACAAGCGCCACGGCTATTATCTGCTGACCGTTGGTTTTTTAGGAACTCTTTGTAATCAGTTTTTAAAGCTGTGCTTTCGCATTCCCCGTCCGTGGGTATTGGACGAAAACTTCACCATTGTGGAAAGCGCCCGCGCGGATGCCACGGGATACTCTTTTCCCAGCGGCCACACGCAAAGTGCGGTAGGCACACTTGGCGGTGTGGCGCGGTTTACCCACCGCATCTGGCTTCGAGTGGTATGCATCATGCTGGCGGTGCTGGTAGCGGTCTCGCGAATGTATCTGGGTGTTCATACGCCTAAGGATGTGCTGGTCTCCGCCGTCATTGCCGTGATTCTTATTGTTGTGCTCTATCCCATTGTAGAGCGCGCCGTCCATGTCCGTGCCGCCATGGGACGGCTGTTGATGGTGATGCTGGGTCTGTCGGTGCTGTATCTTCTCTTTGCCTCGCTTTGGCCCTTCGGGAGCAATATGGATGCCGACAATCTTTTCCACGGCATCAAGAGCGGATGGAAGATGGTGGGCTGTACTGCCGGTATGGCACTGGTGTGGTGGCTTGATGAAAAACTGTTCCATTTCGAGACGGAGGCGGTGTGGTATGCGCAAGCCGTGAAAGTGGTGGTGGGCCTTGCCCTGCTGCTGGCTGTGAAGTCGGGCCTTAAGCCGCCGCTGGTGGCACTTCTCGGTGAGGGGCCGGGCGGAGCGGTTCGCTATTTTCTGCTGGTGTTCGTGGCCGGTGTTGTTTGGCCGTTGACATTCCGTTTCTTCGCCCGCTGGGGTCGGAGGCGGTAAGAGATGCTACATAGGATTGGGAGGATATGAAAATGAAGTTTTTGCAGTTCTATAAGGATGGCTGTCCTACGCTGGGTGTGGTGACGGACAAGGGAGTGGTGGACCTGTCTGCCTACCCCCATCTGCCTCAGACCATGCTGGCACTGTGCCAGAGCGGCGATGTGGCTGTATTGGAGGGGCTGGACGGCCCGTATCTCGACGAAAGTTCCCTTACCCTTGCCCCCGTGGTGACGGGGATGGAGAAGATTCTGTGCATCGGCCTCAACTACCGCGCCCACGCTATTGAAACGGGCATGGCTATCCCCACCAGCCCCACGGTGTTCTGCAAGATGCCCAACGCACTGGCGGCACACAATGAGGTCATCCAGCTGCCCGACGCCATCGAATTCGACTACGAGGCAGAGCTGGTGCTGATTATGGGTGAGGGCGGCCGTGTATTTGCCGCCACCTGCGGCAACGACCTGTCTATCCGCGAATGGCAGAACGCCTCCACCCAGTGGCTGTGCGGCAAGAGCTACAACGGCTTCGGCCCCATCGGCCCCTATGCGGTGGAGTTCGACAGCCTTCCCAAGGAGGGCGTTGCCATCTCCTGCCGTGTCAACGGCGAGGTGCGGCAGGATTCCTCCACCAGCGACCTTGTGTTCAACGCCGAGGAGTTGGTGGCCTACCTCATGCCCCGTCTGCCCTTGAAGGCCGGCGACATTATCTTCACGGGTACGCCCTCGGGTGTCATGCTGGGCTATCCCGCCGACAAGAAGAACTGGCTCAAGAGTGGCGACACCGTGGAAGTCACCATCGAAGGCATCGGCACACTGAAGAATGTGCTGAAGTGAAAAACAGACAAAAAAAGAGACGGCGCTGCGCCGTCTCTTTTTTTGCGTTATTCGTTATTCCTTGAATTTCCGCTTGTGGATCAGATTCTTCGCCGCTTCTCTGGCGTCGTCCACATAGCCCTTGCTCTCCACGATCTTTTGCAGCTCTTTATCCGTGTAGTCGCGGAAGGTGTATTCAAACTTTTCCACAGAGGTCATCTCCTCTTTGGCCTTTTGCTCCGCCTCGAACTGCTCCAAAGGCGTAATGGGCAGCACCCAGTCCACATGGCGGCAGTTGGGACAGTAATACATCTCCACGTACGACCAGACCTCAGTAGGGACAAACATTTTTTCGCGGATGTCCACATAGCCCTTGCGGTGAAGCTTCATCTCCGTGCCGCAGTGAAAACAGCGTTTTTTCATTCCAAAATACATCGATGATCCTCCTTAACTATTAATCAGTCGCGCCAGCAAAAGCTCCACCTGCTCGGTAAGACGCTCCACTTGCACGGCGGCATCGCCGATGCGCTGCTGGGCCACCACATCGAAAATCAATCCATCAAAGAAATAATCGGCAAAGCCGAGGAAATCATCAGTAACCAGCTGGATGTTCACATCCTCCAGTTCATCACGAAACTGCTCTAAATCGCACTTCGCTCTTTCCAGTGCGGCGTTGGCCTCATGCATACGGCTGCGCTTAAGCATGGTGCTGATAATCCCGCCGCCCAGCATATCGGCAATTCCCCAGTTTCTGGCACCGCGAAGGGCGGTGCGGGCGGCGTTGAGGCTCTGCAGGGCTCGCTCTCCGGCATCAATGGCTTGCTTGCGTTCCAGTTCGTTCATTCAGCTCGCCTCCTTTTTGGAAGTTTCTTTGATATATTTTTAGTCCACAAATACGGCGGTGCCGCTGGCGGTAACCATCAGCATGCCGTTGTCGCTGCCCAAGACCTCATAGTCGATATCCACGCCCACCACGGCGTTGGCACCCAGCTGATAGGCCCGCTGCTCCATCTCGGCGAGAGCTTGATGGCGGGCGTTCATCAGCTCCTCCTCATAGGTGGCGCTGCGGCCGCCGAAGAAGTTGGAGAGACCTGCGGCGAAGTCCTTAATAACATTGACGCCTGTGATGACCTCGCCAAAGACGATGCCGAAATAGTTGACGATTCTCTTGCCCTCTACAGAGGGGGTAGTGGTGATGATCATGTGATTTCCTCCTGCTCTTCATATTCGATGACAAACTTCTTACATTGGGTACAGTTAAAGGTTTCCAACGACCTATGAAAGGGTATGTCGGCAAGAATGTAATTCATTGCTTTTATAAGGCTGCCTTTCCTGCTCCAGCCGAGGCAGTAGCGGGATTGAAGATAGCCCTTTTCCATTTTTCTTCCGCAATAAGGACAGTTCATTCTATACCTCCTTAATCCTTCAGTGCATAGGGGGCACGGACTGTTCAGTACTGCCCGAATTTCTTCTCCAACAGTTCGCGGGCTACCGCCACGGCATCGGGGTGACCATCACGATCCACAATGCGCTGGAGCTGTTCCTTTGAGTAGTCCTTAAAATACATGAGGAACTGCTGGCGGGGGGTGGGGGTATTGTCCTCTACAGGGGCTTTATAGAACTTATACTGTCCGCACTGGGGACATTCATAAATTGCCAGTGACAAGAACTCCTGAAGTGTTCTGAACATGCCGGGGGACACAAGCTGTACCTCGCTGCTGCTGTGAAACAGCATCTCCACATGGCAGTCGTTGCAGCGCACGGTGCGCTGGGGGATGGGTTCTTCTTCGGGAATCTCCCCCACTACAGGTTCGGGCTGGACGGTATAGGGCTTCTTATTGGGCATCCAATCGGGATACTTTGCCATAGCGGCCTCCTTTTAATACTCGGGGGCGTTGGGGGTGCGGCGGTAGAGAAGGGGCTTGCCCTCGGCATCTACCAATACAGTCATGCCGATGCCGCTGCCTGCGCCGTGGATAAGGTACTGCACGCCCGTTTGGGTATCCACCCAAATCTCATTGCAGGTCAGCATGCCTTGGGAATATACTTTTTCAAAACGGTCTGCTTTTGCCATTGCGGTTTCTCCTTCTAAAAAAGGGCAGGCTTGCGCCTGCCCTTCCCTATTATGCGGTGGGTTTGTCGTCCTCTAAGAAGGCCTTGGCGCTGGCGGCGAGACCCGCCAGACCCTGAATCTCACTGGGGATGATGATCTTGGTGGCCTTGCCGTCGGCGATCTTCTGCATGGCCTCCAGGCTCTTGAGCTTGATGACCTGATCGTTGGGGGCGGCCTCGTTCAGCATACGCAGGGAGTCGGCCATGGCCTGCTGCACCTTCAGAATAGAGGTAGCCTCTGCCTCGGCAGCCATGATCTTGGCCTGCTTGGCGGCATCGGCCCGGAGAATGGCGGACTGCTTCTCGCCCTCGGCAACCAGGATCTGGCTGGCCTTCTGACCCTCGGCCTGCAGGATGGACTCGCGGCGCTCACGCTCGGCCTTCATCTGCTTTTCCATGGCGTTCTGAATCTCGCGGGGAGGCAGAATGTTCTTCAGCTCCACGCGGTTGACCTTGATGCCCCAAGGATCGGTGGCCTCATCGAGGATGGAGCGCATTTTGGCATTGATGACATCACGGGAGGTAAGGGACTGATCCAGCTCCATATCGCCGATGATGTTACGCAGGGTGGTTGCGGTCAGATTCTCGATAGCGGACATGGGATACTCCACACCGTAGGTATAGAGCTTGGGGTCGGTGATCTGGAAATAGATAACGGTGTCGATCTGCATGGTGACATTATCCTTGGTGATGACGGGCTGGGGATCGAAGTCCGCCACCTGCTCCTTCAGGGAGATCTTCTTCACCACGCGCTCAATGAAGGGGATCTTCAGATGCAGGCCGTTGCCCCACACGGCGGAGAAGGAGCCGAGGCGCTCCACCACATAGGCCTTGGACTGCTGCACCACATGGATGTTGCTGACCACGACAATGAGGATCAGCAGCACCAGCACACCAATTGCGATATAACCTAATCCGGGCATAATTTGTTCCTCCTTATTATTTATAAAATGTTGTTTATCGCTTCATCAAAAAGGCCACAAGGGCCACCACGGCGACTACCAGCACGATGCCGCCCAACAATGCTACCATACTCATACGAACCACTTAGTCCTCCTTTACTTCCACAAAGAGACGGACACCCTCCATACGGGTGATGCGCACCAGGGTTTCGGGCTTGATAACGGCGCCCGATTCGCTTCTTGCAGACCAGTGCTTACCATCTACATACACCTCGCCGGTGGGGATGGTGTTGTCGATGGTCTCGGTGACACGGCCCACAGCCCCCAGCACCCGGTCGGCGTTGGTCGCCGTAGCCCGGGCGGTGGAAAACTTACGCACCAAGGGGCGGGTGGCGAAGAGAGCAGCGATGGATACCAGGAAGAACACCACCACCTGCAGCCAGATCTGACCGCCCAAAATCGAGACGATCAAGCCACCCACACCGCCGATGACGAACCAAATGGACACAAGGCCCGCCGTGACCGCCTCCACTACGCCGAAGATAATAATGGCGGCGATCCAAATGATCGTTGTCATATCTCCACTTCCTCCTTTCAGCAGCACGCCCATCAGCAGCGCCACAAAGACGAAGCCGATCAGCACGAAGATACCTACCTTTTTGTTCTTGGGGGAGAGATTGGCGATGAAGTTATCCACCACAAGCAGCAGACTCTCCTGCTTGGGGGCGGTGACCTCCTCAGGGCGGGGCTGCTCCGTGGGAACTTCCTCTTCAAACAGCTCTGCCATGGACACACCGTAGCGGTTGGCGATGTAGAGGATCTTCTCCACCTCGGGGAAGCTGCGGTTGGACTCCCAGCGGCTTACCGCTTGACGGGACACCTGCAGCTCCTCTGCCATCTGCTCCTGTGTCAATCCCGCTGCATGGCGTATGGCCTGCAGCTTATCACCAAATGCCATAGGGCCTCTCCTCCTCTCGTTGGACTAATGGTATCATGCTCACGGGAGAAATGTCTATCAAGTTGAAGTTGCGTTTTGCCTTTCGGAACTATTTTTCGCGCAACTTGAAGTTTACATTCTGCGTCTACCTTGATTATACACGATATTTTCACGCTGCGCTACTGTTTTTTGGTTGCACCGCCGTGAGAAAGCCGCTATAATGAAACACAAGAAACCGATACGAGGTAAAAGCTATGTATACCTATATGATCCCCTGTCTGCTGGGGTTGGAAAAGCCTGTGGGCGATGAAGTGAAGCGTCTTGGCCTTGCGGATGTGCAGGTGGAGAACGGGCGCGTGCTATGCCGCGGTTCGCTGGCAGATTGCGCCCGACTCAACATCAATCTCCGCTGCGGTGCCCGCGTGATGCTGGTGGTGAAAACTTTCCAGGCCCGCACTTTTGAAGAGCTGTTCCAAGGGACCAAGAGCGTGCGGTGGGAGGATTTCCTGCCCCGGGATGCCGCCTTCCCCGTGAAGGGCTACTCCATCTCCTCTCAGCTCCACTCCGTTCCCGCCTGCCAGAGCATTATTAAAAAGGCCATGGTGGAGCGGATGAAGGAAGCCTATCACATGGAGCAGTTCCCCGAGACGGGTGTGAAGTATCAGGTGCGGTTTTCCCTGTTTAAGGACACGGTGCATCTGACGCTGGACACCAGCGGCGAGGGACTCTTCAAGCGTGGCTACCGCGCCGAGGCGGTGGAAGCCCCCCTGCGTGAAACGCTGGCGGCGGCGCTGGTGGGCTTTGCACGCTACCGTGGGCGGGACAGCTTCTGCGACCCCTTCTGCGGCAGCGGTACCATCCCCATTGAGGCGGCGCTGATTGCCCGCAACCGTGCACCCGGATTAAACCGCAGCTTCGATGCCCAGCGCTGGCTGTTCCTCCCTGAGAGCAGCTGGGAGCAGGCGAGGGAAGAGGCCCGGGACAAGGAGTTCCACGGTAAGTACGACATTTGGGGCGGCGATATTGACCCCAAAGCGGTGGCGCTCGCCAAAGAAAATGCCCGCAAGGCGGGCGTGGCGGAAGATATTCGCTTCGAGGTGGCGGATATGCGCGTGTTCCATCGTGACAGCGAGTACGGTCAGTTGGTGACCAATCCCCCCTACGGCCAGCGTTTGATGGAAAAGGCGGAGGCCGAGCAGCTGTACCGTGAGTTTGGCAAGGTGTGGCGCAAGATGCCCAAGGGCTGGCGCACATTGGTGCTGTCCAGTCACACGGAGTTTGAGCGCACCTTCGGTGCCACGGCGGATAAGAAGCGTAAACTCTACAACGGTATGTTGAAGTGCGACTTGTTTATTTATGATAACAAGAAGTAAAGTTTACCTTTTGTTCACCATATTCCCGGCTTTACTTTTATAATACTCTTGAAAAATCTTCTCCCAAGGGAGGTATTGCTATGAAGCATGTGTTTATCATCAATCCCAACGCAGGTAAGCAGGACAGCCGTCAGAAGATCTATGACATGGCCGATGTCCTGCGGGAAAAGCATGGCCTTGATGTGGAGTGCATTTTGACCCGCAAGCAGGGTCACGCTACGGAACTGGCCCGCCGCCTGTGCGAAAGCGGCGAGGAACTGCGTTTTTATGCCTGCGGCGGTGACGGCACCGTCAATGAGGTGGCCAACGGTATCATCGGCTACGATAACGCCGCCATGACCGTCATTCCCATCGGCACGGGCAACGACTTTTTAAAGAACTTCGGCGACCACGAGCCCCTCTTTTCTGACGCAGAGAATCTGTGGGACAGCCCGGTGTTCCCCATTGATGCCATCGATGTCAACGGGCGTATCGCCCTGACCATCGCCTGCTCCGGCCTTGATGCCCGCGTGGCGGCGGATGTCCATAAATACAGTGAGAGCCCTTTGCTGGATGGCAAGGGCAGCTATATCTACTCTCTGGCGGTGAACTTCCTGTTTAAGTCCATTGCCAGTCATTGGACCATCGAACTGGACGGGGAAGCTACCGAGGGCGACTGGGCGGTCATTGCCGTGTGCAACGGACGCTACTACGGCGGCGGGTTTATGCCTGTGGCAGAGGCCCGCATGAACGACGGTGTCCTCAACACCCTCATCGTCCGCAAAATCTCCCGTCCCACTTTTGCCCGTTTTGTGGGGCCCTACTCCAAGGGACAGTACCACAAGTTCCCTCATCTGGCCCGTATGTCCACCGCATCCACCATCCGTATCCGCTCCCAGAAGATGGACATCGTCACCTGTCTGGACGGTGAGTGCATCACCTCCGATGATGTGACCATGCGCCTGAGCGATAAGAAGCTGAACTTCTTTGGCCCTGCCGGATGCTCCTGTAATGCCACCGCACGCCCTCTGCCCGAGGTATAAAGGGAAGCTTTAACGTTTTGTGAACTTTTCCTTTTTTTCCAAAAACCCCCTTGAATTTCCTGCAAAGTATGGTATCATAGTCAGCGTTAGCACTCGGAAAGATGGAGTGCTAACGCTGACTTTGTTTTTTGTTTAATAAATATATACGACATAAGGAGGCAACCATTATGAAACTGACACCCCTTGCAGACCGCGTGGTACTGAAGATGACAGAGGCAGAGGAGACCACCAAAGGCGGCATCATCCTCACCGGCAGCGCCAAGGAGAAGCCCTCTGTGGCAGAGGTCATCGCGGTGGGTCCCGGCGGCACTGTGGACGGTCATCCCGTCACCATGTCTGTCAAGCCCGGTGACAAGGTCATCACCGACAAGTATGCCGGTACCAAGGTGACGCTGGAGGATGTGGAGTATATCATCGTCAAGCAGGGCGATATTCTGGCAATCGTGGAGTAACTTCTTGTGGGGGGAGCAGGCTCCCCCCACATTCCCCCCCCACAGCCCGCTGCGCGCGCCCTTTGGGCACACTGGCGGACTGAGGAGTATTTTTCCTCACGCAGAGCGTGAGGAAAAATGATTGAAACAGCTATTTTCTCAAATTTTGGAGGTAAAGTATTATGTCTAAGATCATTCTGCGTGGCGACGATGCACGCCGCGCACTGGAGTCCGGTGTCAATCAGCTGGCCGATACCGTAAAGGTCACCCTCGGCCCCAAGGGCCGCAATGTGGTGCTGGACAAGAAGTTCGGCGCCCCCCTCATTACCAACGACGGCGTGACCATCGCCAAGGAGATCGAGCTGGATGACGCATTCGAGAACATGGGTGCCCAGCTGGTCCGCGAGGTGTCCACCAAGACCAACGATGTAGCCGGCGACGGTACTACTACCGCTACCCTTTTGGCACAGGCCATGATCCGCGAGGGTCTGAAGAATCTGGCCGCCGGTGCCAATCCCATTGTCATGAAGAAGGGTATGGCAAAGGCCGTGGAGGCTGCGGTAAGTGCCATCCGTGCCCAGAGCCAGAAGGTCAACGGCACCGAGGACATCGCCCGTGTCGGCACCGTCTCCTCCGGCGACGAGAACATCGGCCGCCTCATTGCCGAGGCCATGGAGAAGGTCAGTGCCGATGGTGTCATCACCATCGAGGAGTCCAAGACCGCCGAGACCTATTCCGAGGTGGTGGAGGGCATGATGTTCGACCGCGGCTATATCACCCCCTATATGGCTACCGATATGGAGAAGATGGAGGCCATCGTGGATGACCCCTATATTCTCATCACCGATAAGAAGATCTCCGTCATCGCCGACATCCTGCCTCTGCTGGAGCAGATGCTCCAGAGCGGCAAGAAGCTGTTCATCATCGCCGAGGATGTGGAGGGCGAAGCCCTCAGCACTCTGCTGGTGAACCGCCTCAAAGGTGTGCTGAATGTGGTGTGTGTCAAGGCCCCCGGCTTTGGTGATCGCCGCAAGGAGATGCTGCAGGATATCGCTATTCTTACCGGCGGCCAGGTCATCACCGAAGAGCTGGGCCTGACCCTGAAGGACGCTACCATCGGTATGCTGGGCCGCGCCCGTCAGATCAAGGTCACCAAGGAGAATACCATTATCGTCGACGGTGCCGGTGATCAGCGGGCCATCGCCGATCGCGTTGCCCAGATCCGTGCGCAGGCAAATGTGACCACCAGCGAGTATGACCGGGAAAAGCTGCAGGAGCGCCTTGCCAAGCTGGCAGGCGGTGTGGCCGTTATCAAGGTGGGCGCTGCTACCGAGACGGAGATGAAGGAGAAGAAGCTCCGCATCGAGGATGCCCTCAACGCCACCAAGGCTGCCGTGGAAGAGGGCATCGTCCCCGGCGGCGGCACCATCTTTGTCAATGTCATTCCTGCCGTTACCGCGCTGCTCAAGTCCACTGATGGCGATGAGAAGGTGGGTGTGCAGATGGTGGCAAAGGCTCTGGAAGAGCCCATCCGTCAGATCGCTGCCAACGCCGGTATCGACGGTTCTGTGGTGCTGGAGAAGGTTCGTACCAGCAAAAAGCCCGGCTATGGCTTCGATGCTTACAAGGAAGTGTATTGCGATATGCTCGCCTGCGGTATCGTCGATCCCGCCAAGGTGACCCGCAGTGCGCTGGAGAACGCCGCATCCGTCTCCGGCATGGTGCTGACCACCGAGTCCCTGGTGGCCGACAAGCCCCAGCCTCCCGCTCCTGTGGCTGCCCCCGACATGGGCGGCATGGGCGGCATGTATTAAGACGCAAAAAAAGAGCCCCGTTCGGGGCTCTTTTTTACCATATATCGAGGAGTCCTTTTTCTCTTTTCTCTGCGGGAGGAGAGAGAAACCCGCAGAGGCGGAGAAAAGGGATCATGCGTCACACTTGTCGCCGCAGCAGGGAGTCAGCACCACGGAGAGCAGAAGGCCCATCACAGCGGTATAGATGGCGGTGGTCACGGGGCTGGAAGTAATGGCGCACGCGCCGGTTGTGCAGCCTGCAGTGTAGTAATAGGCTACGCCTACCACCGCGCCGCCTGCGGCAAAGAGGAGCGGGCGCAACACCCTGTGGAAGATTTGTTTCATAGGCATCGCCTTCCTTTCTTTTAGCTTGACTGTAGTATACAACATTTCTCCCGCCCTCTTCTGTGATAAAAGTCACACAAGAGAGGTCGTTGACAGAACCGGAAGATTTCTTTATAATAACGCCATGAAGGAGGTGCTTTGATGGACTTTTCCCAGTATTTCCCCATTTGGAGCAAACTGACGGATGACCAGCGACAGCGGATCACCCAGCGGGTGATGCGCCGTGAGGTGAAAAAAGGGGCGCTGCTCCACGACAGTAGCAACGAGTGCACGGGCCTTTTGTTGGTGCGTATGGGACAGCTGCGGGCCTATATCCTCTCCGACGAGGGACGGGAGATTACCATTTATCGCCTTTTTGATCGGGATATGTGCCTGTTTTCCGCCTCCTGCATCATGCGCTCCATTCAGTTCGACATCACTGTGGAGGCAGAGAAAGACACGGAGCTGTGGCTTATCCCTCCTGATGTCTACCAGGCCATCATGAATGAGTCTGCCGCCGTTGCCAACTATACCAACGAGGTGATGGCCTCCCGCTTTTCTGAAGTGATGTGGCTCGTGGAGCAGATTATGTGGAAAAGCCTCGACAAGCGGCTTGCCTCTTTCCTTGCGGAGGAATCTGCCATTGAGGGCAGTATGACGCTGAAACTCACCCATGAGACCATCGCCAAGCATTTGGGCTCTCACCGCGAGGTCGTTACCCGCATGCTGCGGTATTTCCAGAACGAGGGGCTGGTGAAGGTCTCCCGGGGCTCGGTAGAGATCCTGGACATGGACGCACTGGAACGCTTAGGCGAATAATACGCAATCGTCCGCCTCAAGGCGGACAACACACCCACTCACGATTTGCCTTTATCTATCATATAAAAAAGAGAGCCATGAGGCTCTCTTTTTTACAGCATGGCGAGGATAGCGCTTTTGGACTTGGCCCCTACGGAGCGGTTCACCACCTGCCCGTTTTTCACCACCAGCAGCGTGGGGATGCTCATGACGCGGAACTCCCGGGCCAGGGCCTGCTCGTCCTCGATGTTGATCTTACCCACTTTGATGTCGGCGCGCTCGGCGGCGATCTCCTCTACAATGGGGACGACACGGCGGCAGGGGCCGCACCAGGGTGCCCAGAAATCCAGCAGCACGGGTTTATCGGAGTTCATGACTTCGTGGTGGAAGTTGTTTTGATTCAGATTAATGGCAGACATTGTCTCAGCCTCCTTTGTTTTTCTTTTCTGGCTTTAGTATACCCCCATCTGCCGTGTTTTTCTGTGATAAAAGTCACATTTCTTTCGCCTCATGCTTCACTTTTATTTATAGGTAAAAAAGCGCCCCGAAGGGCGCTTTTTGTGTTACTGTACTTCCACCAGTTCGATGTGGAAATTCAACTCCTTGCCGGCCATTTCGTTGTTGCCGTCAAAGGTGATGGTCTTTTCGTCCTTTGCAGCCACCGTTACCTGCATGGGCTGACCGGCGCTGGTGTAAAGAACAACTTTCTCACCCACATTCACATCCTCGGCACCGGGCAGATCACTGATGGCCACGGTGAAGATGGCGCGGGGATCGGGGTAGCCATAGGCCTGATCGGGAGTCAGATGAATATCGATGCTCTGTCCAACTTCCATCTTGGCCACGGCCTCGTCGTAGCCACGGATCATCATGCCCACGCCGCAGACAAACTCCAGCGGCTCACCGCGCTCATAAGAGGAATCAAACACCGTGCCGTCGTTCAAAGTGCCGCGATAATGGGTCTTGCACACCTTGCCTACATTGGGGCCCTCGATGGCGGGAACGGAATGACCGCCGCAGCCGCCACAGCTGCCGCAGCTGCCGCCGCAGCCACCCTCTTCGCTGTGATCGTGGTCGTGGTGGTCACAGTTGACGCCGGCGGAGACCAGCTCCCCGCGAAGGAAGGCTGCCACGGCCTCATCGGCCTCACCGGCAGCACCGGAGCAGATCTCGATACCGGAGGCGGAGAGGGCGGCCTGTGCGCCGTCACCGATGCCGCCGCAGACCAATGCGCTAACACCGCGGGCGGCCAGGAAGTCAGCCAACGCCTCATGGCCGCTGCCGTTGGTGTCGATGATCTCAGAAGAGACGACCTTGCCATCCTCTACTTCATAGAGCTTAAACTGCTCGGTATGGCCGAAGTGCTGGAACACCTGACCGTTTTCAAAAGTTACTGCGATTTTCATAGGGTTATCCTCCGTTTAAAATTTTCCTATTTTAGTAGTATACCACGAATGACAGGGAATAGCAACGGGGGAATACGGCTGACGGAAAAAGGGAGGCACGACGACAAAACACTTTTTTGATTCTATCGAAAAAAACTGTTGACAAGCCAAAACTCCTGTGATATAGTAATTCGTGCCTGTCGAGGAGATATGGCGGCGTAGCTCAGTTGGCTAGAGCACGCGGTTCATACCCGCGGTGTCACCGGTTCAAATCCAGTCGCCGCTACCATAGCGGGAGAGAGGGAACTCTCTCCCGCACCCCGACAGGGTTTTCTTTTCCCGGCCCGTTGGTCAAGAGGTTAAGACACGGCCCTTTCACGGCTGTAACATGGGTTCGATTCCCGTACGGGTCACCAATCGGCGCTCCGTCATGGGGCGCCGATACAACACGGAGGCTTAGCTCAGCTGGTTAGAGCGCCTGCTTCACACGCAGGAGGTCACTGGTTCGAGTCCAGCAGTCTCCACCACGAAAAAAGCTCACCCTGTCGGGTGGGCTTTTTTCTTGTGGATTTTATTTAACACGAGGGGTCATACCCTCCCCCTCGTGCTCCCCCATGCAAATGTAGGAGCTGTTTCCTCTCGTGCTCCCCCATACAAGGGAAGAGTATACGCCGTTGACTTCTCCTACGCGGGGGAGTACACTATAAGAAAGAAATGAACTTTTCCACAGGAGGTGGGGACAATGAACGAAACCGCGCCCAACAATCCCCTGGGCAGCGCGCCGCTGACGGGGCTCATTACCCGCTTTGCCTTCCCCTCCGTCATCAGTATGCTTGTCTCCGCCGTCTACAACATCACCGATCAGATCTTTATCGGCAACATCATCGGTATGTACGGCAACGCCGCCACCAATGTGGCCTTCCCCGTGGTGATGCTGACCATCGCCTTTGCTCAGATCGCCGGCGTAGGCACGGCGGCCAACTTTAACATCTCCTTGGGGGCGAAGCGGACAGAGGATGCCCGCCACTATATCGGCACGGGTCTGACGCTTATGACGCTGTTCGGTCTCGTTATCACCGCCGCAGTGCTGGCGCTGAAAACGCCCATTTTGTGGCTGTGCGGCGCAACGGAGGCAGTATTTGACTACGCCGACACCTACCTCGGCATCACCGCTTTTGGTCTGCCCTTCCTGCTGCTGGGCAACGCCATGGCTACCCTCATCCGTGCCGATGGCTCGCCCCGCTACTCCATGTTTAGCAGCATTATCGGCGCAGTGCTGAATGTGGGCCTCGATGCCCTGTTCATGCTGGTGTTCCACTGGGGGCTCCAGGGTGCGGCGTGGGCCACCATTATCGGTCAGATCGTGTCCTTCCTTGTCTCCGCCACCTATTTCCGCCGTTTCCGCGCCTTTCCCATTACGCGGGATATGCTGACGCTGCGGGGCGGCTATGTGGGGAAGATCCTGAAGCTGGGACTTTCCTCCTTTATTAACCACATCATTATGACCACGGTGAATGTGGTGCTGAACAATATGCTGAAGAAGTACGGCGCCGAGTCCGCCTACGGCAGCGACATCCCTTTGGCGGTGGCAGGCATCGCCGCCAAGATCAACAGCATCCTCATCTCCTTCGTGGTGGGTATCTCCCA
>JAFQCJ010000071.1 GCA_017416445.1 Oscillospiraceae bacterium
ACAATGCTGGCCGGTGTGCTTCTGGCGCAGCGATCTACGCTAGCGTACATAACTCCTCAGCCGCCCGATTATCGGACATACTCCCCGAAAGTTACCGGCTCACGCCGCAATCTCTCGGTTCATCGCAGTTGTAAACGCTTCCGGGTGTGCAGCACCCTTCCGCGCGTACCTTCATAATATAAAGGAAAACCCCCTTTTTGTCAAGGGGGTTTTCTCTGTTTTTTCTAAATTTTTTCAGAAAATTTCAGCGTTTTGTCAATGGCTCAGATACGCTTCCACTTAGCGCCGCCGGCCACATCAATGATCTCCACGCCCTGTGCCTTCAGCTCGTCGCGGATACGGTCAGCCTCGGCAAAATTCTTGGCCTTCTTGGCATCGGCGCGCTGACGGATCAGTGCCTCGATCTCGGCGTTGACCTCGCCATCCTCGCTGACCACAGTAAAGCCGGCAGCAGGAGCCGCGGCGGCAGCAGCCTGCTTGGTACGCAGTTCAGCAGCCTTCTCCAGCAGCTTCAGACCCAGAACGCTGTCGATTCCCTCAATGACGGCCAGCTTGGTAACATCATTGGTCTTGGCCTTCAGCACATCGTAAAGGACAGTGACGCCCATGGAGGTGTTCAGGTCGTTGTCCATAGCGGTCATGAACTTACCCTTCAGCTCGTCAAAGGCAGCGGCATCCACCTCACCCTCAGTCTTGAGGGCGGCCACGCGGGCGATCAGCTTGTTGTAGGCCACCACGGCGTTGTCCAGATTCTCCCAGGAGAACACCAGACTCTTGCGGTAATGGCTCTGCATGCAGAAGAAACGGTAGGCCAGAGGATCGTAACCCTTCTCCTCCAGCAGGGACACAGTAAGGAACTCGCCCTTGGACTTGCTCATCTTACCGGTGTTGGTGTTCAGATGGGCAACATGGAACCAGTGGGGGCACCAGGCGTGACCCAGGAAGCTCTCAGACTGGGCGATCTCATTGGTGTGATGGGGGAAGGCGTTGTCCACGCCGCCGCAGTGGAGGTCGAGGTATTCGCCGTTGTGCTTCAGAGAGATGCCGGTGCACTCAATGTGCCAGCCGGGATAACCCACACCCCAGGGGGAATCCCACTTCAGGGCCTGATCCTCAAACTTGGACTTGGTGAACCACAGCACAAAGTCGTTGCGGTTACGCTTGTTGGTATCCTCTTCCACGCCCTCGCGGACGCCCACAGCCAGATCGTCCTCGTTGTGGTCGTGGAAGATATAGTAGCGAGGCAGCTTGGAGGAGTCGAAGTACACATTGCCGCCGGCAACATAGGCATTCTCCTTCTCAATAAGGGTGGAGACAATGTGGATATACTCCTGGATGCAGTTGGTAGCAGGCTCCACCACATCGGGGGTCTTGATGTTCAGTTTAGCGCAGTCGGCAAAGAAAGCGTCGGTGTAGAAGCGGGCGATATCCATGACGGACTTGTTCTCACGCTTGGCACCCTTGAGCATCTTGTCCTCGCCCTCGTCGGCATCAGAGGTGAGATGACCCACATCGGTGATGTTCATCACGCGGTGAACATCGTAACCTGCAAAGCGCAGGTATTTCTCCAGCACATCCTCCATGAGGTAGGAGCGCAGGTTACCGATATGGGCAAAGTGGTACACGGTAGGGCCGCAGGTATACAGCTCCACATGACCGGGGGTATGGGTTTTGAATTCTTCCTTCTTGCGGGTAGCAGAGTTATACAAATACATGGTCGTTCTCCTTTATATACATTATTATATATAGTATCCAATATAAAACGCCTCTCACGCCCACAGGGGCATGAGAGGCGAAATTCACTCGCGGTTCCACTCTCGTTTTTCACTCGCTTTGGCACTTGTGTCGCAGGCCACACGGCGGGCATCTTCATCCCGCGCGCTCGCGGACGCACTTTCCTCCCCACGCTGTAAGGCGGCTTACAGCCGATGACCGCCTCTCTCTACACAGCGACACGGGAAGTACTCTTTCCGGTCTTTGCGCTATTCGATTGGCACATATTGTATCAATCTTTCCCGCTTCTGTCAAGTGAAATACCGTTTTTATTCGTTTTTGAACACATCAAGATTCTGATAAAAATACTCCACACCGGAATACACGGTAGTCAGCAGAATCACCCACTGGCAGATGGTGTTCAAAACAGGGGGGATACCAAAGAGGATCAGGCAGATGCACACCATGGTAGCGGCGGTCTTTACCTTTCCGGACCAGCCGGCGGCAATGACGCGGCCTTTCTCCACAGCCACCATGCGCATACCGGACACGGCAAACTCCCGGACCAGCACCACCGCCAGGATCCACGCAGCCATGCTCCCCTGTTCCACAAAGCAGCACAGAGCCGCCATAACAAGACACTTATCCGCCAGCGGATCCATAAACTTACCGAAATCGGAAATCTGATTGTAGTGGCGGGCAATATAGCCATCGGCCAAGTCGGTAAGGCAGGCAATGATATACACCGCCAGTGCCCAGTAGTGGCTGCCGGGGAAGTCGAGGTACATCAGCACCAGAAAAATGGGGATCATCACCACGCGGGCAATGGTCAAGTAATTGGCAGTATTCTTCGGCATGATTACTCCTCCTTCTCCCCCGTCAGTTCTCCGTCCATGGTACCGGTAATGCGCACAAAGACAAACCGACCGGGATCTACATCCTCCTCAGAGGTAAAGTAAATACGGCCGTCAATATCGGGACTCTCGGCGTAGCTGCGGCCCACATAGGACATGGACTGGCCATCGAAGCCCTCGCACAGTACTTCCACCAGTTCTCCCATACGACTTTCGTTGAAATCGTCCATCACACGGGACTGCACATCCACCACCAGTTCGGCACGGCGCTCAGCCTCAGGGGTGTCCACCCGCTCCGGCATTCTGGCCGCCGCCGTTCCCTCCTCAGGGGAGTAGGGGAACACACCGGCACGCTCGATACCCACCTCGGCGAGAAATTCACACAGCTCGTCAAAGGCGGCTTCATCCTCGTAGGGCAAACCCGTAATAAGGCTGGTGCGCAGCACAAGGTTGGGAATACGCTCACGAAGAGTGGTGAACAGTGCCAGCAGTTCTGCCTTGTCACCGCGGCGGTTCATAGCCTTCAACACGCGATCGTTACAGTGCTGGATGGGAATATCCAGGTACTTGACGATCTTGCTCTCCTCGGCAATGGTGTCGATCAATTCCTCAGTGAATTCGTCGGGATAGAGGTAATGCAGACGCACCCAGTGGAAGGACATCTTGCACAGTTCCCGCAGCAGGGCAGGAAGCTTCCGCTCTCCGTAGAGGTCGATGCCATAGCGGGTGATATCCTGGGCGATCACAATGATCTCCTGTACGCCATTGTCAGCCAACCCCTGTGCCTCAGCCAACACATCCTCCATCCTGCGGGAGCGATACTTGCCGCGGAGGGCAGGAATAATG
The DNA here is from genome assembly GCA_017416445.1 of Oscillospiraceae bacterium. Taxonomy (GTDB): domain Bacteria; phylum Bacillota; class Clostridia; order Oscillospirales; family Oscillospiraceae; genus Vescimonas. The sequence goes on from JAFQCJ010000071.1 coordinate 3,414, forward strand.
CAATAGGCGCAGTGGTTGTCGCAGCCCTCGGCAATACGCAAAAAGGCGTAGTGCTGCGGAGTGGTAATGACACGGGGCAACTCCTCCACAGGCGCGTGGATGCTGTCGAAATAGCAGGGTTTCTCCCCTGCTGCCACGGCGTTGACCGCCTCGACGATGCGGCTGTAGCTGCCGGTGCCCAGAATACCGTCTACCTCCGGCAGTTCCGTAAGGATCTCCTCCTTGTAACGCTGGGAGAGGCAGCCCGTCACCAGGATCTTACCTACCTCCCCTGCATCCTTCAGCTCCGCCACCTGTAAAATCGTGTCGATAGCCTCACTCTTGGCACTGTCAATAAAGCCGCAGGTATTGATGACCACCACATCGGCACCGGACTGCGCCTGCTGCAAGTCCATGCCCGCATCGCGGCACAGGGCCATCATCTGCTCCATATTCACCAGATTCTTGGCGCAGCCAAGAGGGATAAAGGAAACTTTCATGTTGTCATCTCTTTTCTTATTCACAGATCTCTTCGCCCAGCGCATTGAGGACAGGGCGGATGTCATGCCAGTCAAAGCCACGGCGCTGCAGCGTTGCCGCAAGCTTGCGCCGTCCATCAAAATCGAGGCTTTTTCCGTGATGCTTCGCGGCAATAAAGTCCCCGATCGCCTCATGGGGTTGGGGCAGCTGCTGCAGGGCCTCTTCCCACAGCTCGTGAGGAATCCCGCGGCGCTGCAGTTCCTGCTCTACCCGGTGGCGTCCATAATGGGCAGCGGCATAGTGCCGCACCAATATCCCTGCGTAGGCCGCCTCGTCCACCGCACCCAGCTCTTCCAGCCACGCGGCAATCTCGGCAGCCTCCTCTCCAGTGGCACCCTTGGCTTTCAGTTTCTCCCCCAGTTCCTTCTTGGAGAGCATTCTGCCGGAGGCAAGCTGTGCGCCCTTGGCGCGGAGAGAGGAACTCCTGCCGAACTTCTTCAATTCTACCACAAGTTCCTCAGGTAAGTCCATACCCTTATGTAAGCCAAATTGCAGGAGCTCGTCCCGTGTGATCCGGAGGGGTTCTCCCTCCTCCGGATACACCAGCACGCGCTCCTGCACATATTTTGATGCTTCTATGCGTTTGATCTTCATTATTCGTCGTCAAAATCGTCGGCCGAGACATCCACGGCACGGCCTGCCGCCTTGGCGGCAATACGGGACTGGGCACCCATAAGCTTGTGGAAATTATCCCGGACGCTCTGCTCCAGCCATGCGGCGGCATCGGTGTTCTGACGGAAGTACTCCTTGGCGGCATCCTTGCCCTGACCGAGGCGCACCTCACCCATATTGAACCAGGAGCCGCTCTTCTGCACCAGATCCAGTTTTACCGCCAGATCAATGAGTTCGCTGAGCTTACTGATACCCTCGCCGTACATGATATCGAACTCCGCCTCACGGAAGGGAGGCGCCACCTTGTTCTTTACCACCTTGACGCGGACATGGTTTCCCACCACCTCGCCGCCTGCCTTCAGCGTTTCCACCCGGCGCACATCAATGCGGACGGAGGCGTAGAATTTCAAGGCGCGACCACCGGTAGTGACCTCGGGATTGCCGTACATAACACCCACCTTCTCACGAAGCTGGTTGATGAAGATAACGATGGTGTTGGTTTTGTTGATAATACCCGTCAGCTTACGCAGAGCCTGAGACATCAGGCGGGCGTGGAGACCTACAAAGCTGTCGCCCATCTCACCTTCGATCTCGGCACGGGGCACAAGGGCCGCCACAGAGTCCACCACCACTACATCAATGGCACCGCTGCGCACCAGCGCCTCGGTGATCTCCAGGGCCTGCTCGCCGGTGTCGGGCTGAGAGATCAGCATATCCTCCACATTCACACCCAGGGCACGGGCATACAGAGGATCGAGGGCGTGCTCGGCATCCACAAAAGCTACTTCACCGCCCAGTTTCTGGGCCTCGGCCAGCACATGGAGAGCCAGCGTAGTCTTACCGGAGGACTCAGGGCCATAGATCTCCACTACGCGGCCCCGGGGCAGACCACCGATACCCAATGCCAGATCCAGAGACAGGGAGCCGGTAGGCACCGCCTCCACATTGGCCACATTGCCATCGCCGTAACGCATAATGGAACCCTTGCCATACATCTTCTCGATCTGTGCCATAGCGGTATCGATTGCTTTTTTCTTGTCGGAATTTACGGCTGCTGCCGTCTCTTTCTTCACTGCCATTTCTCCCGTCCTCCTTGCTTCTCAGTCGTATATCTGGTCAGAATTCTTTTGTTTTACACTTGATCGCACAGTTTTCCTGCCACCACACGGGCTATTCCGCCGGTATCGACGGTGATGGTACCGTCGCCAAAGCCGACACTGCGCATCATCCGCAGCACATCGTCGGCCTGCCCGATCCCCACCTCGAAGAGGAGATATCCTCCCACCCGGAGGGCATCACGCCACTTTTCGGTGATGGAACGGTAGAAGTCCAGACCATCCTCTCCACCTCGCAGAGCCAGCAGCGGCTCATAGTCCCGCACCGACACATCCAGGTCGGCAATCTCCCCATCGGGGATATAGGGTGGATTGGACACAATGCAGTCGAACTCACCCAACTGGGGAGAGGGTCGCTCCAGTGCATCCACCTGCCACGGGATCACCCGCTCGGTAAGACCGCAGCGACGGGTGTTCTGCCGACAGACGCGCAGCGCCGCCTCGTCCTTTTCACCTAACACCACCCGGGCATTGGGGCAGTGCCTGGCAATAGCAAGACCGATACAGCCACTACCGGCGCACAGATCCAATACGCGGGGATTCTCCAGTTGGGAGACATATTCAATCGCTTTTTCCACCAGGACTTCGGTGTCGATACGGGGGATCAGCACCGATTCATTGATATCCAGATCGAGGCCGTAGAACGACCACTCGCCGATGAGGTAGGCCACCGGCTCTCCGGCCAAATGCCGCGCAGTCAGCTGCTCCACACGCTGCTCAATCTCCCGGGGGACATACAGCCGCCCGTCACGCTGCAGCTCCTGCCGCGTTTTTCCTGCGGCGTAGCAAACGATCTCCCGTGCTGCTAAAGTATAGGCCTCCACCTGGGCAAAACGCAATTTCTGCCGCAGGTCGAGATATAAGTCATTGTAGGTAATGGCCATAGCTGTCCTCCTCAGACACAGGGAGTTACCACTTGTCCTTCCCTTCCTCCTGGGGCAGCACCAGCTTCATCGCTTCGATCGCCACCTCGATCATGCCGTCGTCCGGCTCGTTGGTGGTGAAGTTTTGCAGCCACATGCCGGGGGCGGAGAGGATACGGGTCAATGCGTTATCATGTGCGCCCACAGCGCGGTTAAATTCATAGGTAAGCCCCACCACGGGGATCAGCAGCAGCAGATGGATACCGAAACGCACCCAGAAATTCTGCCACTCTACAAAGGTAAAGACGACACTGGTGGCGAGGATAGAGACGATGATCACCACAAAGAGAAAGCTGGTACCGCAGCGGGGATGGTGCTTGGGCTGGGTACGGACATTCTCCACCGTGAGAGGGAGTCCTGCTTCGTAGCAGAAAATGGTCTTATGCTCGGCACCGTGGTAAGAAAAGACACGGCGCACATCCTTCTGCTTGGAGCAGAGGATAAGATAGGCAAAGAAGATGGCAATCTTCACCACACCCTCGATGACATTGTGCAGGAGGGCACTGTCAAAATAGCGGGAGACAAGACCCGCCAGGAAGGTGGGCAGCAGCATGAATAAACCCAGCGTCATACCCAGCGACAGCACCACAGAGAACACCACCAGCACACTCTGAAGCTTCTCGGCGGGGACATGCTCTTCCAGCCATTTGTCAAACCGGGAGGGCTCGCCCTCCTCAGGGAAATAGTCCGCCGAGTACATCAGCGCCTTGACTCCGGTGATAATCGAACTTAAAAAGGTGGCAGCGCCGCGAATCAGCGGCACACCCAACACGGGATATTTATCCTTAATAAACTTCCGCTCCTCCACCTTGGTCACAAGGCCCTCCGGCGAACGGACTACAATGGCGTCCTTTTCCGGACCGCGCATCAAAATGCCCTCAATGAGCGCCTGTCCGCCGATGGTGGTGCGAAAGCCGCACTGTTTCTGTTCCTTCATAGGGGTAAAGATCCTTTCTGAGAACAGTGTAACACATCATTTTTAAAAATGCAACACCTGTTCTATATTTTCTTATTTCTTGCTGCCGCTCTCCCGACGGGGATGACGGATCGGCAGACGGATGGTGACAATCGTACCGCCGCCCTTGGCATTGTCGATGGTAAATGTGCCGTCGTGGAGACGGACGATCTCATCGCACACCGCCAGACCGATACCACTGCCCCGGGCTTTGGACCCACCCTTATAGAATTTCTCCTTTACATGGGGCAGATCTTCCTCCGGGATACCGGGACCGAAGTCGCGAACGGTGATGATATAGTGGCCGCGACTGCGGTTGAGGCGGGTAACGATACGCTTGCCGCTGCCGCCGTGCTTGGCGGCGTTGTCCAGCACATTGCAGAATACCTGCTTAAGGCGCACCGGGTCGGCAGAGATGACCTCATCGTACGCATCGCCGGCACTGTAGAGAAGGGTGATACCCTCCTGCTTGAAAATCTGATGATAGGTGTAGACAGTGTCCTCAAACTCCGCCTGCAGATCCATGGGCTCCATATCCAGCGTAAAGCGGCCATCGGACATCTTGGAGAAGTCCAGCAGCTCCTCCACCATTTTGGTCAGACGGCTGGATTCTTTGATGATGATCTGCAAACCGCGGCGCTGGGACTCCTCATCCTCGCCGCCTACATCGTCCAGCAGTGTCTCGGCCCAACCGTTGATGGCAGTCAAAGGCGTGCGCAGTTCGTGGGAAACAGAGGAGATAAACTCCTGCTGCAGCTTTTCATTCTGCCCGATCTTCACAGACATATCGTTGATGTTGTCCACCAACTCCCCCATCTCATCGGCATAGCGATTGGGGATACAGAAACCGTAGCTGCCGCCGGAGATCTGCTTGGCCGCTTCACTGACAGCAGAGACAGGCGCCACTACATTGTTGATCAGCAGCAGGCTAGAAATGACCACCACAAAGCTGACCGCCAGCATAATGGCCAGAATGATCATCACCGTCAGCAGCACCTGGCTGTCCAGATTATGGGTGGCGGTGACGAAACGAATGATCCCCACCACCTCGCCGTGGAACTTCAGCAAACCGGAAACCGCCAGTATCCGCTCTCCCGTTGCCCTGTCACGGCCCAAAAAGCTGCTGATCTCCCCGCTGCTGAGGGCGTCGTACACATCCTGCGTGCCGGGAACGGAACCGATCATCATGCTGCGGGTAGATACATCCACTGCGCCGGAGCTGTTGAGGAACTGCAGTTCCACCCGGTCGCTGTCCTCAAAACTGTTGGCATAGAGGGTGGCACTGTGATAGTACTCCTCATAGCTGGTCATAACATAGGTATTGAAATACTCGGCACCTGCCGCAGCCTTTGCCTCCAGTGCCGAGCGGGCATTGGAGTAGTAGGCGCTGCCAAGACCGATGGACACCAACGCGGAGATCAGCACCAGAATGGTGATGACCGGCAGCAGAGAGCTGACCATCCAGCGACGGCGCAGACCCTTGGTCCGCTTGGGTTGTGTTGTCATCTCCGTTGACATGAGCCGGTCACCTCCTCTTCACCGTTCTTCCTGCAGACTTATGCGCCCCATTTATAGCCAAAGCCCCACACGGTGGTAATATAGGTGGGATTGGCTGTGTCATCCTCAATTTTCAGTCGCAGACGGCGGATATTCACATCCACGATCTTCAGTTCACCAAAATAATCCTTACCCCAGACACAGTCGAGGATCTCCTCGCGGCTGAGGGCTTTGTCGGGATTTTCCAGAAACAGCTGCATAATGCCGAACTCCACCTGCGTCAGCTTGATACGCTCTCCGCTCTTCTCCAGCGTACGGTTGCGAAGATTCAGGGTAAAAGGTGGGCTCACCAGCTCATCCCCATCCACAGGCTGCACGCTCTGGGCTGTCATACCGCCACTGCGGCGGATGAGGGCATCTACACGAGCCGTCAGCTCCGCCGGGGAGAAGGGCTTGGTCACATAGTCGTCAGCACCTGTCATGAGACCGGTCACTTTATCCATCTCCTGGGAACGGGCCGTCAGCATGATAATACCGATATGGGGATTGCCTGCACGGACGCGGCGGCACACTTCAAAGCCGTCGATACCCGGCAGCATCACATCAAACAGGCACAGACACACATCCTTGTGTCGGGCCAGTTTCTCCAGCGCCTCTTCTCCGCTCTCAGCTTCGATCACCTCGTAGCCGGCGCGGCGCAGATTGATGACAATGAAACTGCGGATGCTGGATTCATCCTCCAGAACCAGAACTTTCTTCATGTCCCTCTCCTTCTTACCAGCCGCCGTTGGGCAGCCATTCCTCAACGATCATATTAAAACTGCTGCGCAGCTGCGCGGGATCCATTCCGTATATCTCGGCTCCCTCCAGCAGCTCAGCGGCATATACCACACCGGTCTGGCGGCGGATCAGGAACCGCTCCCCTACACTTGCCCGTACTTCACGATTCTCTCCGGTAAGGGTATAGATGGCGATGATCGGACAGCCATCCACCGACATCAGCACCTGGTTTTCTCCCGCCATAGTCTCCTGGGCCGATACTGTAACGCGATCCCACCACAGCCTCGGCAGTACAAAGAACCATCCGTTGCTCTGGGAGTGATATGTCTTGGATACCACATGGGAGTAGCCCAATGCGCTGCACTGATGCCAGTATACCAGCGTATCACTCTGGGTGGTATTCTCCGGTGCGGGGATTTCCGTAAACCCGTCACCATTGATATCACCGGGACGCAGCTGACGGTAGGGCTGCACCAGTTCCGAACGGCCGGTATCCTCATCGACGACAGCATTGACCACATTGCCGCTGTTGAAGATGCTCTCCTGCCACACCAGCACATCCGTAATGGCGCGATTCTCTTCCGTCACGCCTGTGACAAAGATGGCGCTTCTTCCCTCCAGCGTGGTACCGTTGACAATACTGCCGCGGCCCAATTCCGTCATGGTGCTGCTCAAGGCACACTGATGCGCCACTGCCAGAATATTGGTCTGCCACATGTAGATCTCCATGGCAGGGGTAGCTGTGCCATCGCCTCGCAGCACAAACAGGTCGGAAAGACCGTTGTTGTCTATATCCTCGATGGTATAGCGGCTGTAGCTGCACGACATAAGCGGCAGCGCCTCACGGCGGAGGTTATATACCGCCAGTGTCTGTACATCTGCCGTCATCTTCCATCCCACGATCAGTTCCCGATGGTCATCACCGTTGAGATCCTCGTAGCGGACACTGTCGATACTGCTGCCGCTGCTCTCTACGCTGCACAGCAGTTCATAGCTCTCCCCCATCGCCCTGTAGACGAAAATTTTCAAGGGCTTTTCCTCGTTGGCATTGCGGAAAAAGGCCACAGCCTCTACCTTGTGATCTCCGTCCAGATCCACCATGTGTACCGGCTGGAGATACTGACCGGTGGCGGGGGCAATATACTCATACCCCTCTGCCCGAAGCTCGTCCAGCAGCTGGTTTAATCCCGTATATTCCTCCGGCATTTTGGGCAGCGCATAGAGATCTTCCACATTGCTGCCAAATTCGCAGCCGCACAGCAGCAGGCTCATGAAAAGCGCTGCCAGCACTGCAATCAGCCGTTTTTCTCTCCGCATTAACGCCGCCCTCCTTTCCTCTTTCCAGCAGTGGGCACAATTTTGTTTATTATAGCACAGCTTCTGCTTATTTGGTAGTATTTCTTTTTGAATTTTGTGTAACGAATGGAGAAGACAGAAAATAATCCTTGCAATTACGGGTATTGTCCGCTATAATAGTTGCGTTCACACGCCGGTGTGATGGAATTGGTAGACGTGACGGACTCAAAATCCGTTGATGGCGACATCGTGTGGGTTCGAGTCCCACCACCGGCACCAAAAAAAGAGACACCCTTTACACGGGGCTTCGTAAAACAGTTATTTTGAAAAATGCTTGAAAACGACTGTTTTCAAGGGACGGCGTGACTTCGGTCACGCCGTTTCCTTTTTCGCAAGTTCTTCCAAAGGGATAAAGCCGATACCGT
>JAFQCJ010000072.1 GCA_017416445.1 Oscillospiraceae bacterium
CACGGTGAATGTGGTGCTGAACAATATGCTGAAGAAGTACGGCGCCGAGTCCGCCTACGGCAGCGACATCCCTTTGGCGGTGGCAGGCATCGCCGCCAAGATCAACAGCATCCTCATCTCCTTCGTGGTGGGTATCTCCCATGGCTGTCAGCCAATTTTCAGCTACAACATGGGAGCGAAGAACTACGAGCGGGTGAAAAAGACCTATACCAGCGCCTTGGGTGTGGCTCTCCTCATTGGACTGGTGGCTTTCGCCGCCTTCCAGATTTTCCCGCGTCAGATCACCTCCATCTTCGGCAGCGGTGAGCCCCTGTACTACGACTTCGCGGCGAAATATCTGCGGATCTACATGATGATGGTGCTGGTGGTGGGCACGCAGCCCATGACACTCAGCTACTTTACAAGCATCGGCAATGTGAAGCAGGGACTGGTCATCTCCCTGTCACGGCAGGGCTTCCTGCTGCTGCCCCTGTTGGTGGTGCTGCCCATGATCTTCGGCTTGAACGGCGTATTGTGGGCAGGTGCGGTGGCTGACGCGCTGGCCTGTATCCTCGCCCTACTCCTCGTTGCGCGGGACTTCAAGCGCTTGGATCGGCTGAAAAAGGAAAGAGAATAAGCAAAAAAATCCGCCGCTTCAGTTTCGTTGAAGCGGCGGTTCTTTTGAGAGAGAGGGGGGCGCTGTGGCTCAGGCAGCGCCCTCCCAATAGGAGAGAAAGGCTACAGATGTAACCGGAGTGGCGGAAGAGCGCTTACTGCTCGTTGAGGCGGGGCAGCAGCGTAAAGAAGGTGCAGGCGGCGAACACGGCGCCCAGCACGATGGTGATGCCACCCATGGCACCGATGCCGGAGGCGCACCTTACCGGATTGCCATCCGGCCTCTGACAGACCCGGCCTATCGTCAGCTGGGCTTTGTTCTCCGCTCCCGCGAAAACGCTTCGCTGGCGATGAAGCGGTTTTTACAGTATCTGGATGCCCGCAACGATACACAGACATGATAAAGCGGCCCTTTCAAGGAAAGGGCCGCTTTATCATGTAACCAGATGTTTATTCACTTTTGATCTCCACACTGCCGCAGATGGTTGCTCCCTTGGCGACAGAGATACTGCCAGTAACGATGCTTCCGCTGATGCAGGCGGTGTGCTCCAGTGTGATATGACCACTGACGGCAATATCTCCGATGACGGTACCGGCACAGCGCAGGTCGTGAGCAGTTACACTGCCCTCCACGCGGGAGTCCTCTGAGACAACCGCCATCTCGGCAGTATCCGAGTCACCTGTCAGGGTGCAGCCGACCAGCTGCAGTGCACCGGCGTGAATGTTACCTTTTACCGTGCTGCGGAGAATGACGCTGCCCTTGGCATGGATGTCGCCGAGGAAAGTGCCGGCTACCTCCACATCACCGTCGGAGCGGAGATTGCCCTCCCACTGGGTATCGGCGGCGAGATAGCTCACAGGGCGCAGAGAGACCACCGGTGCAGCCGTGGGAACGGCAGGAACTTCGCTTTCGATATCGACGGCGGGAGTGGTGATATCCGCAGGGTGCGCTACCATTACTTCCGACGGGGTTTTCTTTTCCTCCGCCACCAGAACTTCCGGGTTGGGTGCGTGGCCCACGCCGAACATCTCAAACACGGCGCGTTTCATGTTATTGGTTTTCATCTCAGTCTCTCCTTCCTGTTTTGGGGAATGGCGTTTTCTTCTGCGCCACAGGGGTGCGGTATAAATAGGGAGTCCGTCTTCTCCCAAAGGACCGTAACCCAGCAGTGCTGCCCACGGACGACAGGCTTGCCGGGAAAGGGTTTGCTCGTACAGGGTGATTGCCTGTGTATAGATACGGTGGCTGCGTGCAAGGACCTCGGTGGTCTTGTGGGAGTGCTGTTTTTTTTCAGAGCGCTGCTGTGCCTGGCGCAGCTGGGCAGCTGCTTCCAGCACGATTCGCCTTCGTTCCTTCAGCACCTTTTCGGTGCGGCGCAGACACAGGAACAGTACTGCCGCTGCTGCTATCAGCAGAGCAAGGACAACCATGGGGGCCCCTCCTTTCCAACGGTGTACAGAGCCGCATTGTCATATGTACTATAGCAAAGATACGCCATAGCGGCTGCAAAAAAGCGCGAAACGCAGGGATTTTGCCCTGAAATGCAAAACGGAGACGGGGATGAGCCTTGCCATCAGGGTGGATTTTGTGGTAAAATCATAAAGTAAAGAGAGAGGAGGGAAGAAGATGTATCTTGCTGTTTGTGACGATCTGCAAAGTGAGCGGGAGGGTATTATTGCTGCACTGGAGCGCTGGCAGAGCCGCCGCGGCGCCCATCTGCGCTACCGTGTTTTCAACAATGCCTCGGATATGCTGGATGCGGCGCGGGAAGAGCGTTTTACGCTCTATCTCCTGGATATTCTCATGCCCGGTCTGGATGGACTTGAGGCGTCCCGGGAGATCCGCACCTTTGATGAGTCTGCCGAGATCGTCTTTCTCACCACCTCCCCCGGCTTTGCCTATGAGAGCTACGGCGTCCGGGCGCTGGACTATCTTCTCAAACCTGTGGAGGAGGAACTGCTGTTTGCCCTGTTGGATAAGCTGTGGTTTGCCGAGCAGCGCCCTGCCGAGGGAATGACGGTTAAATCCGGCTACTCGCTGATCCGCGTGCTGTTCTCTGCGCTGTCCCATGTGGAGGTCAACGGTAAGCAGCTCTACTTCAACTTGGTCGATGGCTCGGTTCATCAGGCAGCCGGTACCATGCGCGAGGTGGAGACTGTGCTGCTGGCGCGGCCGGAGTTTGCCCGCATACACCGATCCTATATTGTGAATCTGTATCAGGTGGCAGAACTGTCTGCAACCGGCGTGTGTACCTTTGCCGGACAGGTTCTGCCGGTGTCCCGTCTCCTGTACCAGCAGGTACAGGAGAAATATATGGATCTGCTGTTTGCTGAGAGAAAGGAGGGCGAGGGATGAATCTGGTCACCTCGTCCCCGCTGCTGGTGGCGCTGTATGTGGCGGTGCTGCTGTGGGTTCTGATGGGGCTTCGCTTTGCAGCCCTGCGCCCAGCGGAAAAAGTGGTGATACCCATGCTTATCCTGGCCTTGGGCATCGGCAATCACCTGCTGCGGATACACCTGGGTGCAGGAACATATGCGCCACTGATCTTTCTGACGCTGCATCTGCCCTACTTTTTTATTTTTCTCTATCTCTCCCGCTGCGGTGCACTGAAGATGGTCTTTATGATTTGCTCTGCTGTTGTATTCACAGCGCCTACTGTTCATGTTAGCAATGTGGTACGTGCTGTCTGCGACGGAGATTTTACAGGTGTGCTGCTGGCGGCCAATCTGCTGACCTATGCGGTCATGCTGGTGTTAGCGCAGCTTGTGTTCCGCAAGGGTTTTAACCATCTGATCAAATATGCCGAGGGGCGTACGATAGCCCTTTTTTCCCTGATTCCACTGCTGTACTTCGTCTATATGTTCGCTGCAATGAATGCAGATTTCTCCGGTGTGAGCCACATTGTCCGACTGATGCCCACAGTCTTTGCGCTGGCATCCTATTTCCTGATGCTGAATGTCTACCGTGAGCTGCAGGAAAAGCGGCGGCTGGATGTGGAGGCGCTTGCGCTGCAGGAGTCACTGGATGCAGCGGAGGAACAGCTCTCCCTGCTGTGGGTCTCTGCCCATCAAACAGCGGTATATCAGCACGATATGCGCCATCATCTGCGCTTTATCGACGGTTTTCTTGCGGCAGGTAAGCCGGAGGAGGCCGCGGAGTATATCCGCACGATCTATTCCGATATCGAGGCCATCGCCCCTCGCCGCTACTGCGAGAACGAGGCGGTGAATCTGCTGTGCTCCGCCTTTGCCCAAAAGGCCGAACACAGCGGCATTGCACTGACGATGGATGTCACAGCGCCAATGGAACTGCCCCTTTCCGACACAGAACTGTGCTCGGTACTGTCCAACGCCCTGGAAAACGCCCTTTATGCGGCCGGGCAGATGACGGAGAAAGGGTACCGCTGGGTACGGCTGTACTGCACCGAGCGCAGCGGGAATCTTCTTGTGGAGATCCGCAACCCCTATGGCGGCTCTGTTCGGTTGTCTGAGGGTATCCCGGTGTCTGAGCGCAGTGGCCATGGCTTCGGCTGCCGCAGCATCGTCTCTATCGTCCACCATCATCGGGGCCATTGCCGCTTTGAGCCGAAGGACGGAATATTCACCCTGCGCATTGCGATTCCCCTTGTGAAAAAGTAAGGAACTTTCGTTTATGGATACATCTCAAAACAAAGAATTTCTCGCAACTGCCCCCATTGGGCGGTTGCTGCGGAAACTGGCGGTTCCCACTGTGCTGGCCCAGCTGGTCAACATGTGCTATAATATTGTGGACCGCATTTACATCGGCCGTATGCCGGAGGTGGGCGACCTTGCCCTGACAGGCGTGGGTCTGTGTATGCCCATTATTCTTATCGTCTCTGCTTTCGCTGCGCTTTTCAGTGGCGGCGCGCCCCGCGCCTCCATCTTTATGGGACAGCGCCGCATGGACGATGCCGAGGCGGCCATGGGTGGCTGTTTTGCCATGCAGATCGTTGCCTCTGTGGTGCTGACGGCGGCGCTGCTGCTGTGGAACCGTGACTTTCTGATGGCCTTTGGCGGCAGCCCCTACACCATTGGCTACGCCGTGGACTACATGAATCTCTACGCGGTTGGCACCATCTTTGTGCAGCTGACACTGGGCATGAACGCCTTCATTGCGGCGCAGGGCTTTACCCGTACCGCCATGTGCAGCGTGGTCATTGGTGCGGCCTGCAACATTGTACTCGACCCTCTGTTCATCTATGTCCTTGGCATGGGTGTCCGCGGTGCGGCGCTGGCCACCGTCATTTCCCAGACCGCCTCCTGTATATGGGTTTTAAGCTTTCTCTTTGGAAAAAAGACAAACCTTCGCCTTCGCTGGCGGAATATCCGTCTTCGCCCCCGGGTGGTGCTGCCCTGTGTTGCATTGGGTACGGCATCGTTCATCATGCAGAGCAGTGAGAGCATCGTCTCTATGTGCTTTAATGCCTCTCTCCAGCGGTACGGTGGCGACATCGCCGTGGGTGCCATGACCATCCTCACCGCTGTTATGCAGTTCGCCATGCTGCCCCTGCAGGGACTGGGACAAGGGGCACAGCCCATTTTGAGTTACAACTACGGTGCGGGAAACAAGCAGCGGGTGAAAGAGGCGTTCTTCTGTCTGCTGAAAGTGAGCCTCGGCTATTCTTTGTTCCTCTGCGCCTTGGTGGAACTGTTCCCACAGCTGTTCGTGGGTCTGTTTACACCCGACCCGGCGCTAACGGCTTTCGCCTCCCGCGCTCTCCGGATCTATATGGGAGGGGTTTCTATTTTTGGTTTACAGGTGGCGTGTCAGATGGCCTTTCTGTCCTTCGGAAAAGCCCTCTCCTCCATCACTGTGGCGGTGGTGCGGAAGTTTATCCTGCTGTTGCCCTTGATCTATCTGATGCCCCGCTTCGTGGAGGATAAAACCATGGGTGTCTATCTCGCCGAGCCCGTTGCCGATGTGCTGGCAGTATGCTTCACAGGTGTGCTGTTCTTCTTCCAGTTCAGAAAAGTATTACGAGAAATGAAATAAAGGAAAAAACTCACCCCTTCGGGTGAGTTTTTTCCTTTAGATAGATTGAATCAGTTTTTTGTAGAACTCCACGGCGCCGGGGAGACAGTTCACGGAGATGGTCTCATTGAGACCGTGCATGCCGCTGAGCTGTTCTTTACCGTAGACTACGGGGGAGAAGCGGACACAGTGATCACAGATGGCGTGGAAGAAGCGGCAGTCGGTGCCGCCGGTGACCACATAGGGAATGGCGGGCAGATCGGGGAACACTTCGGCGATGACCCGCTCTGTCAGGGCCCACACCTCACCATGGATATCCAGCACGGGAGAGGGATCGTGACCGTTAATGATCTCGGTCTCGATGCCGTATTTCTCCGCCATCTTCTGCAGAATGGCAATGGAGGCATCCTTTTTCTGATGAGGGATGAAGCGGAGGTTGGCCACCACGGAGGCGGACTGGGGGATCACATTACACGCCTCGGAGCCCTGCGCCATAGTAAAGGCCACGGAGGTGCGGAGCATGGCCGCCGCCTGTGACGAGACCATAGGCATCACAGCTTTAAGAAGCCCGCCGAAAAGCCAGAGGTTGCCAAAGAGAAACCGGTAGGCAAAGGGAGAATAGGGGGAGAGCAGGGCAAACATCGCTTTCAGCTCACGGGAGATCTCGCGGCGGAAAGGATCTTTTTTGTTGACCTCACAGACAAACTTGGACAACTCCACCAGGGGTGTCTTGCGGGGAGGTGCGGAGGAGTGGCCGCCACGGCCGCGGGCGGTGAAACGCAGGTTACCCTGTCCTTTTTCAAACACGCCTACCATGGCGTAGAGACCCTTGACACCGCCCACAGGCTCATCAATAATGGCACCGCCCTCGTCAAACACAGCATAGGGTTTCACGCCTCGGCGCTGGAGTTCGGCTACAATTTTCGGTGCGCCGTCACCGCCGAATTCCTCGGTGCAGGAAGAGGCGATGTACACATCCTGCGGAGGTGTGATACCTTCGGCGAGGAGCTCTTCTATGGACTGAAATATGGCCATCAGGGAACATTTGGTATCAGCACTGCCGCGACCCCAGACAAGGCCATCGGCAATATCGCCGGAGAAGGGCCCGTGAAGCCACTCTCCCTCGGCGGGCACTACATCCTGATGGGACATGAGAACGATAGGCTTTTCCCCGGAAATACCCTTCCAACAATAGAGAAGGTTGCCGTCAATTTCTGTTTTCTCCAGATGCTGATGGACGAGAGGGAAGAGCTGGGCAAGGAGTTTGTGAAATTCCAAGAAACTCCCGGTGCGGCGGTCCTCATTGGATGCCACCGTGTTGTGCTGCACCATGGCCGAGAGCTTTTCTGCATAACGGTGAGCACGGTCATCCTCGGCGGCGGGGCGATAGACAGAGACCTTGGTGCCGCCCAGCAGCGTTTTCACCAGCGCCATGAGCAGCAGTAAAACAAAAAGGCCTACGAGGCACAGCAGGATAATGCCGACAGTTTTCACTGCGCCTTCGCCCCCTTCTTATGGAGCATATAGGCGATGGCGATGGCAATACCGCCGGCGGGCAGGATCATGAAGCTGGTGGCGGAGGACAGGCTGGGAACAAAGGTGAAGAGAAGGCACATGGCCACCAGGGGCAGGGCGGCCACCTTCAGATTACCGCGGAAGTATTTGTAGGCCATGGCACCGAAAAGAGCGGGTACCACATTGTCAAAGGCAGGCTGCAGAGCGGGATTCTGCAGCAAGGGCTGCAGAGGCAGCAACAGCACCACGCCGAGGGCCAGCACAAGGATGGTTACCAGGGAGGAGGTGGCGATGGAAAGGGTGGAGATGATCTCATTCTCTGCCGTGCCGGACTTGGCACCCACCATGTCGCGGGCATTGATGGCGCAGGGGATCTTCATGTTAATGAGGTTACCGGTGATGAAGGCCAGATAACTGCCGCCGGCACCTAGCATGGGGGTATAAATGAGATATTCCGCGACGGAAGAAATGATCCAAACGGGACCCACAGCCAGAAGCGCCCGGCCAAAAGCGGCCATATCGGGCTTGCCGCCCAGCACTGCACCCATCAGGAAGGGCGCGCCCAGAAACAGCACAGCGCAGAGGGCACAGGCAAGGCGACCGATGCGGTGAGTGCGGGCATTATACAGTTCAAAAGAGTTGTTCATTTTCCGCACCCCCTTTAACCGATGAGCACCGCGGCAATCATGCCGCAGAGCATACTGCCGGCGATGGAGAAGTTCTCCACCCATGCGGCCTGTTTCTTCTCTGCCAGATAGAGAAAGACGGCCATGGCGATGGCTGCCACTGCCATGACAGCGATGGGTGTCCAGCTGCCGGCAAAGGTAAACAGGCCCTCGCCCGACACCAACTGTCCCACATAGTTGCCCACATAAGCGCTTACGAGGCCGATAAACATGGCGGTCATCGCCTTGTCTCCAAAGCCACCGGCCACACCGCCGCTCTTACTGTCGCTGCTGCCGAGGCGTTTGGTATAGCGTTTGGTGAAGAAGATGGACATCAGGATACCGCCCATGATGCAGGCACTCATCACAAGGGTGATGGTGGAGAAGGCAGTGGCGGTCATCTCTGTAGCATTAAGGCCGGAAAGCCCCACGCTCTCTGCTGCACCCTGCGCCACTTGCGTTTCATAGTGGAGGGCGCCGATGACAGACAGTCGCAGCCAGGGCAGAGGGGTGCCGAGAGCACCGGAGAGGGCGATAACGCCCAGCAGAATACCCACAGCAGGCAGAATGGTGAAGGTGGTGCTGGAGATGATGACGCGGCGCATCTTGGTGGCATCCATACCGATGGCGAGGCCGGCGCGATAGGCACGGATCATAAACACCACACAGATGAGGGCCACCACCGCAATCACGCCGCCGCAGATGAGGTACATCGCGGGGCTGTTAAGCTGTGACAGGATGGTCATGTTGTAATTCCTCCAAAGTATTGATTTGTTGTCAGACGCGGTGGATCCCGCCGCGAAACACACTAAATATACAGTATACTATCAAAAAAGCGGTATTTCAAGTCTGAGAACCGGAATCGCACCCGTTTTGTTGCCATTTTCCGCATTTCCCATTGAATTCTGTCTGTAGAAGTGTTAAAATACAAGACTGGAAAAATCTCTATATTAAAGGAGTTCTTATTATGGCAAAGACAGCTTCCGATGTGATGGCGATGATTCGCGAGCATGACATCAAGATGGTGGACTTTAAGATGGTGGACATCAACGGGCAGTTCCGTCACCTGACGATTCCCGCCTGCCACTTTGATGAAAACACCCTGGTGGATGGCTTCGGATTTGATGCCTCCAATTATGGCTACGCCGTGGTGGAAAAAAGTGACATGGTCTTTATTCCTGATCCCGACACTGCGCTCATCGACCCCTTCTGCGAGATCCCTACCCTGTCCATGACGGGAAATGCCATGATCATCGACTACCCCCACAATCGTCCTCTGGCCCAGTACCCCCGCAACATCGTTCGTGCCGCTGAGGACTATATGCGTTTTACGGGGATCGCCGACACCATGCTGATCCTGCCCGAGTTTGAGTTCTATCTTTTCGACGATGTTTCCTGGGATGTCCGTACCGATGCCATTGGCATGACCATTGATGCCGAGCAGGCGCACTGGAACAGCGGTGTGGGTGGCAAGGGCATCATCGTTCCCAAGCAGAAGCACTATCACGCTGCCCTGCCTTTTGACCGCAGCTATGACTGCCGCAGCGAGATGTGCCTCCACATGGAGGAGGCGGGCATCTCCATCAAGTACCACCACCCCGAGGTGGGCGGCGCCGGACAGTTTGAGGTAGAGCCCAAGCTGGGCGTCATGTCTGAGATGGCTGATGCCACCATGATGATCAAGTACATCATCCGTAACACGGCACTAAAGTACGGCAAGAGCGCAACTTTCATGCCCAAGCCCGTGTATGGCGAGGCGGGCAGCGGTATGCATGTGCATATGCTCCTTATGAAAGATGGCCAGCCTGTGTTCTCCGATGATAACGGCTACTCCCACCTCAGTGAAACGGCCCACTATTTTATCGGCGGCCTCCTCAAGCACATCTCCTCTCTCTGCGCTATCACCAACCCCAGCACCAACTCCTTTAAGCGTCTTGTCCCTGGCTTTGAAGCGCCTGTCACCGTGGGTTATGCCACTTCCAACCGCAGCGCGGTGATCCGTATCCCCGCCTATGCCAAGACCCCCCACCTGCGTCGCTTTGAGATTCGTAATCCCGATGCCACCTGCAATCCCTACTTCTGCTACGCCGCCATTTTGATGGCAGGTCTGGATGGCGTCCTCAACAAAATTGATCCCTCCGCCAATGGCTGGGGCCCCTTCGATATGAACCTCTACAACCTGCCTGCGGAGGAAAAGGCAAAGCTGCAGCAGCTGCCCACCTCTCTCGATGCTGCTCTCGATGCTCTTGAGGCCGATCACGACTACCTCACCGCAGGCGGCGTGTTCCCCGCAGAGCTCATTGAAAAGTTCATCGCCACCAAGCGTGCCGAGGTTGCCGAGCTGAACAAGATCCCCACTCCCGCAGAATTCGATCGCTACTACAATCTGTAAAAACCATCCCTAAGGAGACCCTATGAGCAATATTTCCGCCGTTTTGGCAGAAGAACTGTCTGTTAAAGAGCAATATGTAGACAATGTCATCGCCCTGTTGGACGAGGGCAATACCATTCCCTTCATTGCCCGTTATCGCAAGGAGGCCCATGGCAGCATGGATGACACCGTGCTGCGCAAACTGGAGGAGCGTTTGCAGTACCTGCGCAATTTGGCGCAGCGCAAAGAGGAGGTCACCCGCTCCATTACCGAGCAGGGAAAGATGACGGATGACCTGGCCGCCGCCATCGAGAAGGCCAAGACCCTCTCCGAGGTGGAGGATGTGTACCGTCCCTATAAGCAGAAGCGCCGCACTCGCGCTACCATTGCGCGGGAAAAGGGCCTTGAGCCTCTTGCTGACCTTCTCTACGCACAGGGGCAGCGTCTCCCGGAACTCAGTGAATTGGCAGTACGCTACATCAACGAGGAAAAGGGCGTGCTGACCGTCGAGGATGCCCTGGCAGGAGCCTCCGACATCATCGCTGAGAACATCTCCGACAATGCCGCTATCCGCGCCAAGCTCCGGGAGGCCATGACACGCCGCGGTGTGCTGACTTCTGTGGCGGCAAAAGAGGAGGACAGCGTCTACAAGAACTACTACGACTACCGCGAGGGTGTGGGTCGGGTGCAGAACCATCGGGTGCTGGCCCTCAACCGCGGAGAAAAAGAGGGGTATTTGAAGGTGAGTGCGGAACTCTCCGATGATGATGCCCTGGCCATTATCCGCCGTGCTACCCTTCGGCAGGGAAGCCGCGCCACCGAGTTTGTAGCGGCGGCAGGTGAGGATGCATGGCACCGTCTCATCCAGCCCAGCGTGGAACGGGAAACGCGCTCTACCCTTACGGAGACCGCCTGTGCCGGTGCCATCGAAAACTTCTCTGTCAATCTGCGTCAGCTTTTAATGCAGCCCCCTGTGAAAGGTCATGTCACCATGGGCCTCGATCCCGGCTATCGTATGGGCTGTAAAGTGGCTGTTATCGACCCCAACGGCAAGGTGCTGGACACCGCCGTGGTCTATCCTACCCACGGGGCACGGCAGAAGGCTGAGGCTATTACCAAACTCTCCGCCCTTGTGAAAAAACACAAGGTGGAGCATCTGGCCATCGGCAACGGCACCGCCTCCCGTGAAACAGAGCAGATGGCGGTGGAGATGATCCGGTCCCTGGGCGGCGGCCTTAGCTATATGATGGTCAACGAAGCCGGTGCCAGCGTGTATTCGGCATCGCCCTTGGCGGCACAGGAGTTCCCCCAGTTCGATGTGAACCTTCGTTCTGCCGTATCCATTGCCCGCCGTCTGCAGGATCCCCTGTCGGAACTGGTGAAGATCGAGCCCAAGGCCATCGGTGTAGGTCAGTACCAGCACGATATGCCACAAAAGCAGCTGAGCGACAGCCTTCGCGGTGTGGTGGAGGACTGCGTCAACAGCGTAGGCGTGGACCTCAACACTGCCTCCCCTTCGCTTTTGAGCTATGTCTCGGGACTGGGAGAGAGCCTGGCCAGAAATGTGGTGGCCTATCGAGAGGAAAACGGCGCCTTTACCTCCCGCAAGGAGCTGAAAAAAGTGCCCAAACTCGGTCCCAAGGCATTCCAGCAGTGCGCCGGTTTCCTCCGTGTGGCGGAGAGTGGTGAGGCCCTGGACAACACCGCTGTTCACCCCGAGAGCTACGATGCGGCGAAGAAGCTGCTGGCCCTCTGTGGCTACAAAGCCGGGGATATTGGCAAGCTGGATGAGCTGAAAAGCCGTCTTACCGCCTACGGCGCGGAAAAAGCGGCAGCGGAGTGCGGTGTGGGCGTACCTACCCTTCTCGACATCGCCGAAGAGCTGATGAAGCCGGGGCGTGATCCCCGTGATGAGCTGCCTGCCCCCATCCTCCGCACCGATGTGCTGGATATCAAAGATCTCCAGAGCGGCATGGTGCTCTCCGGCACGGTACGCAATGTCATCGACTTCGGCGCCTTTGTGGATATCGGTGTCCATCAGGACGGTCTTGTCCACATTTCCGAGATCGCCGACCGCTATGTCAAGCACCCAGCCGATGTGCTGAAGGTGGGCGATGTGGTGAAGGTCCTGGTGCTGAAAGTAGAAGGAAAGCGCATCTCCCTGTCCATCAAACAGGCAAAGTAAAACGAGAAAGGGGCGAACACCATGGATAAAAAAATTCAGGCCGAAGAGCGCACCTATAAAAAAGGTGACATTATCTACCGTGAAGGAGACATGGATTTCAGTATCTACGACATCCTCTGGGGCCGTGTGGCGGTATATGTGGATTATGGTACCGAAAAAGAGACGCTGTTGACGGAGGTGGGAGGCGAAGGATTTCTGGGCATGGTGGGCTTTTTGGAGTCTCGTCCCCAGAACACCACGGCCGTAGCACTGGAAAAAACAGTGGTGGCGGTGATTACCTTTGACAGTTTTGGTGCCTACTTCCAACAGCGTCCTGCCAAGGTGCTGAGTATCATGCAGTATATGTCCTCCCGCATGCGGGAACTGACCAAAGGCTATTTGGCCGCCTGCCACGCGCTGGAAGAGCATGCGGATGAAGAAGTGGTCAAAGAAAAACGGCCCAGCCTCTACAACGAGCAGCTGCGGCTCTATGACAAGATCTTTGGATTCTTCGGCGTGAAAGAGTGACAACAGCAAAGCCGCTCACCCCACTGGGTGAGCGGCTTTGCTATTGTCTTATAGTGTGGTGATGGTGGGAATCACCATGGGGCTGCGCTTCATGGTCTTGAAGATATGACTGGACACCGCCGACTTCACAGCGCGGCAGACCTCTCCCTCGTCCCGGCGGCGCTTGGCGGGCAAGCCCTCTACCGTCTTGAGTGCCACCTTTCGCAGCTGATCGATCAGCTCTTCGCTCTCTTTGACATAGACGAAGCCGCGGGTGATGATCTCAGGGTCGCAGAGAAGATGGTGGTCATGGCTGGAGATGTTCATAACGACCACCACCATACCGTCCTGAGCCAGAAGCTTGCGGTCGTTGAGCACCACTGTGCCTACTTCTCCCACCGCGCCGCCGTCCACGAAGACCTCGCCTGCGGGTACGGAGTTCTCACACTTCATATGCTTGGTGGTCAGTTCGATGACGCTGCCATTTTCTGCCACGCAGATATTCTGGGGTTTCATGCCCATAGACTCAGCCACCCGCTTATGGATCTGCAGCATTCTCTGTTCACCGTGGAGGGGTATAAAGAACTTGGGCCGTGTAAGGGCGTGGACGATCTTCAGCTCCTCCTGACAGGCGTGGCCGGAGACATGGAGCATATCGGCCTTATCGTAAACCACATCCACGCCCTTGCGGAACAGCTCGTTGATGACCCGTCCTACCTCTACCTCATTGCCGGGGATGGCACTGGCGGAGATAATGACCTTGTCCCCCGGGCCGATATCCACCTGACGATGAGTGGAGAAGGCCATACGGTACAATGCGCTCATCTCCTCTCCCTGTGAGCCGGTGGTAACGATGACCTGCTGGGAAAGAGGAAGCGTCTTGATTTTGTGAATGTCCATCACCGTACCCTTGGGCACCTTCATGTAGCCCAGCTCCGTGGACACCTTCATGATATTCTCCATACTCCGGCCGGTAACAGCCACCTTCCGCCCGCAGGCGGCGGCAGCATCCAGCACCTGCTGTACACGGTGGACATTGGAGGCAAAGGTGGTGACGATAATACGCTTATCGCAGTTGGCAAACTGCCGTTTAAAAGTAGCACCCACGGCACTCTCGGACAAGGTATAGCCGGGGCGTTCCACATTGGTGGAGTCGGCCAGCAATGCCAGCACACCCTCTTTTCCCAACTCGCCGAGGCGGGCCAGATCAATGACCTCGCCGTCAATGGGGGTGGAGTCGATCTTAAAGTCACCGGTGTGGACGATGGGACCCATACGGGTATGGATAGCAAAGGCCACGGAGTCGGCAATGGAGTGGTTCACATGGATAAACTCCACCTGGAACTTGCCGGCTTTCACGGTCTGACCAGCCTCCACCGTAATGAGTTTGGTAGAATTGAGAAGACCGTGCTCCTGCAGTTTCAGCTTGATAAGTCCTGCGGTGAGCCGAGTGCAGTAGATGGGCATATTCACCTGCTTGAGAACGAAGGGAATGGCACCGATGTGATCCTCGTGTCCATGGGTAATAAAAAGACCCCGGAGGCGGTTATGGTTCTTCACCAGATAGCTGACATCGGGGATCACGCAGTCGATGCCGTACAGATCGTCGCCGGGAAAGGCCATGCCGCAATCCACCACGATGATCTCGCCGCCGTATTCATATACGGTCATATTCTTGCCGATCTCATTGAGACCGCCAAGAGGGATAATTTTCATTTTTTCAGCCATAAATTGCTCCTTTTCTTTGTAAATAGAGAAGGGAATCGGCGCATTTGGGTAAAAATGCATAGCAAAACAAAGGCGATCCGTTGCCGCCGCAGCCCTGCATCGCTGCCCGGAGACGGAGCATTCGCCCTGCCGAAACCCTGTAAAATTGTGTATATAACTGCGGCACAAGCACCGCAAAACAACCCAAAACAGATGCGGAATCTCCGCAATCTATGGAAATACTACCACACATTTCCCTTTTTGTACACCCCTAACTTTTCGCCTTGGTCTGACAGGCTGTGACAGGAAAGGGAAGAAATAAGCGCCGCAGGACATTTCCTGCGGCGCCCTTTGCTATTTCACTTCATTCTCTGTGCAAGCTTTATGCGGGTCTTCCAGTCTGCCGGTTTGCGCATCCACCGTTCGTCTAAGTTAGAAACAAAGCCCTTGCGATTACCGTTTTCGTCAGGTACAGTACGAAGGATTGGCGCAGCGGTAACAGGCGTTGTCTTCCAATAGGCGATCAGCTCCTGCTTCATTTTCTCGTAGCCCTTTGTTCCTTCCTTCAGCTGAAGTGAGAGTATTTTCTTTGCCCAAAGTTCGTATTCTGCCTCTGAAGCATCCCAGAAGCTGACGAGCTGTTCAACCACCTCTGTGATGTTGACCAGCGGCACGGTGATGCCATTGGCCTTGTCATAATCCTCTATGTATTTTCTTGCCTGTACCAGCAGTTCTTCTCTGTTCATAGTGGTATGCTCCTTCCTGTTGTGTGTGAATTGTTCCCGTTCCATTATTCTTCTCGATTTGTCGTGAAA
>JAFQCJ010000073.1 GCA_017416445.1 Oscillospiraceae bacterium
AGGCGATCTTCAGAGCGGCGGGAGCGGTACGCTTACCGTTACGGGTCTGCAGCATGTACAGCTTGCCGTGCTCAACGGTGAACTCCATGTCCTGCATATCGCGATAGTGATCCTCCAGAGTCTTGCACACGTCCACGAACTGAGCGTATGCCTCGGGGAACTTCTGCTCCATCTCCTGGATGGGCATGGGGGTACGGACGCCGGCCACCACATCCTCGCCCTGGGCGTTGGTCAGGAACTCGCCCATCAGCTTCTTCTCGCCGGTGGCGGGGTTACGGGTGAAAGCAACACCGGTACCGCAGTCGTCACCCATGTTACCAAAGGCCATGGACTGGACATTGACGGCGGTGCCCCAGGAGTAGGGAATATCGTTGTCGCGGCGATAGACATTGGCGCGGGGGTTGTCCCAGGAACGGAACACGGCCTTGACGGCGCCGATGAGCTGCTCCTTGGGATCGGAGGGGAAGTCGGAACCAATCTTGGACTTGTACTCAGCCTTGAACTGGGCAGCCAGCTCCTTGAGATCCTCGGCGGTCAGATCCACATCCTGGGTGACACCCTTGCGCTCCTTCATCTCGTCGATGAGCTGCTCGAAGTACTTCTTGCCGACTTCCATAACGACATCGGAATACATCTGGATGAAACGGCGATAGCAGTCATAGGCCCAGCGAGCGTTGCCGGACTTCTCGGCCAGCACCTTCACCACATCCTCGTTCAGACCCAGGTTCAGAATGGTGTCCATCATACCGGGCATGGAAGCGCGGGCACCGGAGCGGACGGAGACCAGCAGGGGGTTCTCCAGATCGCCGAACTTCTTGCCGGTGATGGCTTCCATCTTCTCGATGTACTCCATGATCTCGGCCATGATGTCATCGTTGATCTTCTGACCGTCCTCGTAGTACTGAGTGCAGGCCTCGGTGGTGATGGTGAAGCCCTGAGGCACAGGCAGACCAATGTTGGTCATCTCGGCCAGGTTGGCGCCCTTGCCGCCCAGCAGCTCACGCATGGATGCGTTACCCTCAGTGAACAGGTAGCAGAACTTTTTGCTCATTAGCGTTTCCTCCATATGCTAAAAAATATTTAGGTTTTACCACAAATTTTACAAAAAATATAAGGTTTTGGTGAGAAAAATTGCACAATTCTCATTCAACCGCCTTATTATACAAGCCTTTCTCACCAAAAGCAAGTATTTTTTCTCCCTTTTTATAAAAATTGAAACTTTTTCGTCTTTTCCTTGCAGTTTCTCTTGCGATAGAAAGATGTTTTGTGGTATACTACTACTGTTTAATTTGGGAGCGTGCGCCTATCAAGCAGGTGCAGGAAGGATCGGTATGGGGCAGATCGACTATGACAACCGCACATGGGCGGAGGCAATTCGCACTGCAGCCTCCCAGCGGGCACTGAGCCACGCCATCATCCTTGCCGGCAGCGGTGATACCGAGGCCGCAGCTCGCTACGCCGCGGCGGCCCATCTGTGCCGTGCCGAGAGTGGACGCCCCTGTCTCACCTGCTCGCAGTGCCGCAAAGTGATGGAGGATATCCATCCTGATGTGGTATGGGTCCGGGATACCGAGCGGAAAGAACTGGCGGTAAAGGACATCCGCCAGGTGCGCCGCGATGTATACATCCGCCCCAACGAGGGAGAGCGAAAGGTGTGCATTTTCCCCGACTGCCGCCAGTTGAATCCGCAGGATCAGAATGTGCTGCTGAAGATCGTGGAGGAGGGCCCCGCCTATGCCGCCTTTATCTTCTGCGCCCCCACCGCCCACAGTCTGCTGCCCACCATCCGCTCCCGCTGTGTGGAGATGCATGTTGCCGGCGGCGAGGAAGCAGCCTCCGAGAGCGCAGATAAGCTGTGCCGCATCCTCACGGAAGGGTCTGAAACAGTGCTGCAGCACCTGATTTCCCTGGAGAGCAGCCGCCTTAAGCGGGAAGAACTTCTGGAGACAGTGGATGGCGCGTGGTTCCTCACCGCAGAGGCACTGCTGGTAAACAGCGGTAAGCCCACCGACAACGAAACAGTGTCTTTGCTGGCACGGAGTTTCGACATATCCGTCCTCAACCGACTCAACGGCTTGTTTGCGTACTATCGCGGCCAGTGCCGCTACAATGTGAATGTGGGCATGGTACTGGGTGCCATGGCAGCGGATCTGCGCCACATTCTGCGTCGATAAAGAAAAGATTTTCCCTTTAAGAAAGGAAGTAACCAATATGAGCATGGTAGCATCTGTCCGTTTTCGCAACGGCAGTAAATCCTATTATTTTGATCCTCGCGACCTGCAGATAGCAGCAGGGCAGGATGTGATCGTGGAGACGGCACAGGGCGTGGAGTTTGGCCAGTGCACCGAGGGCAACCACGAGGTCAGTGACGATGCCGTGGTGAAGCCCCTGCGTCCCATTATCCGCATCGCCACCGACAACGACCGCCACACCGCCGCCTATCACCGCAGCCGCGAGAAGGAGATCTTTGAGATCTGCCAGAAGAAGATCCAGCAGCACAAGCTGGAGATGAAGCTGGTGCGGGTGGAGTGCAGCTTTGACGGCAGCAAGATCCTGTTCTTTTTCACCGCCGATGGCCGCGTGGACTTCCGCGAGTTGGTAAAGGATCTGGCCGGTGTTTTCCGTTCCCGCATTGAGCTGCGCCAGATCGGTGTCCGCGATGAGGCCAAGATGCTGGGCGGTCTGGGAATGTGCGGACGACCCTTTTGCTGCTCGTCCTATCTTGATGAGTTCGTCCCCGTATCCATCAAGATGGCCAAGACACAGTCTTTGAGTCTGAACCCCACCAAGATTTCCGGTACCTGCGGCCGCCTTATGTGCTGCCTCAAGTACGAGCAGGACGCCTACGAGGATGCTCTGCGCCGTATGCCCAAAGCCGAGTCCTTTGTGCTGACGCCTGACGGCCCCGGCAATGTCAGCGATGTCAATCTCCTGAAGGAGACGGTGAATGTCCGCCTCGACGACAAGAACGAGCAGCCCCGAACCTACCGCAACAGCGAGATCGTTGTGCTGCGCAACGGCAAGGGCAGCCGCGATGGCATTGAGATCCCCTCCAAGCGACCCGAGCGCTATGTAGCTCCGGTGGAGTCTGCCGACCCCATTATCCCTACCATCTTCACGGAAACCACCGCTGCAGCAGCAGAAGATCCCGCCGAGGGCGAGGTACGGCAGAGCCGCCGTCGCCGCAGCCGCGGTGGCCGCGGGCGCAAAGGCCGCAGCGAAAACGCAGAGAGCAGCGTTTCTGCACCTGTACAGGAGGCAGCGGAGCCTGCACCGCAGCGTGAAAAGAGCGAAAAGTCCGGCTCCCGCCGCCGCAGACGGGGCAGTGGCCGCGCCAAAGCAGAGGGCGCTCCTGCCGCAGAGACTTCCGCCAAGCCCAGAGAGACCGCACCTCCTGCCCCCAAGGCAGAGAAGGGTGAGGGAGATGCCCCTCGTCGCCGCCGCCACCGCGGTGGCCGCCGTCACAGCAAGAGCAATGCCGGTCAGGGCGGCAGTGAGGAATAAATATGGGCAAATTCAGCGGCGTACTGATCGCCAGTGATTACGACAATACCATGGCTTTTACCGAGGGGGCCCTGCGCCAGCAGAAAGAGATGCCCTCTCTCTCAGCGGAGAATCGACAGGCCATTGAGTATTTTATGGCTGAGGGCGGCATCTTCTCCGTGGCAACAGGGCGGGCACTGCCCTCTTTTTCCCGGGTGTGCGGTGATCTGCCTATGAACGGGCCTGCGGTACTGTTCAACGGCGCCGCCATCTACGACTTTGCCTCCAAAAAATATCTCCACACCGCCTTTCTTGATCCTTCGGTGCTGCCCTATGTGGCTGAGGTTCTGGCTGCGTGGCCCGATGCGGCGGCGGAGATCTATCACGACGACGATGCCATCCACGCCCTGCAGCCCAATGCGCTGACAGCGGTGCATCTGCATCTGACCCACACCCCCACAGAAGTTCTCTCCTCGGTGGAGGATGTTCCTCTTCCGGTGAGCAAAGTGCTTTTTGAAATTGAGAGCGAAAAGGTAAACGCGCTGTGCGACTATATCAACGCCCAGCCCTGGGCCCAGGAGTACGAGCGGGTGCTCCCCTCCTCTGCGTTCTTCATTGAGCTGACGGCCAGAGGTGCCAACAAGGGGGATATGGTGGACAAGCTCCGCCGGATGCTGCACATTGAGCGGCAGCATCTTTTCTGCGTGGGCGACCATGCCAACGATGTGGGAATGCTCCGCCGCGCCGCGATTCCCTTTGCTCCGGAAAACGCCATTGATGAGGTCAAGGCGGTGGAAGGCGTACATATTCTGCCCCACGCCGATCACCACGCCATTGCGGCCATGATCGAGGAGTTGGACAAGCGGTATTGATCCAGATGGGAGAAATTACAAGATACCGTTCATAAAACTTTAACTTGACGGCATTATAATTTCCGTGTATGATATCGTTTGTGACAAATTTGAAACTTTTAGGTGAATTTACTCATGACGCAAACAAAGAAGAAAAAACCTGCGGATTCCCAGCGCAAACCTCACGGTGTCGCCGCGCTGTGGAAGCTGTGGATGGACAATTTGCGCCAGTGGCTGTTCTACATAGAGGAATATGCACCCCATGACCCGCTGAACATCCCCCATTGGCTGCGCAAGACGCGAAAAAAACTGAATAAGTTTTTCCACGCTCTGCGCCGCGACCTGCGACATCAGAACCGGGAGACGCGCCGCCGCCATTTCCCCGAGTCGGAGTATCCCCTGGCACAGCTGTGTCTGTTCTTTGCCGGCAGCCTGCCCCGCATGGGCGCGGCTGTTACCGAGGTGTTCTCGCTGCGCCGTCTGAAGAAGGTAAGCGGCAGCAGCAAAGGATCGTCCCACGAAAAGCGGCTGCACCCTGTAGCATTCCTGGGTGTTGCCCTGGTTGCCGTGGCGATCTGTGCCGCCCTCTCCTTCTATACCGTAGGGACCACCGCCGTCTATGACGGCACCTCATTGGGTACTGTCTCCGGCTTTAATGCCGTCTCCGCGGTGGTGGAAGATGTGACCAGTATCACCCGCGAGGCACTGGGCAACAGTTCCTACGATGTGGACGAGAGCAAGCTCGAAACCTCCATTGATGTTGTACCCCGCAGCGAGGTGGAGAGCAAAGAAACCCTGGCGCAGAACCTGTCTGATGAGCTGGGTCTTGTCGAATACGGTTATACACTGTACATTGATGAAGAACCTATTGCCGCTACCATTTATGCCGGTGCCCTGGAGGAGCTGCTGGATCAGCTGACCCGAAGCTATATCACCGCCGACACCGTGGACTGCTATTTCGATGAAAATGTCTCCATCCGCGAGGGATATGTGGATGCCGGGAAGGTCATGAATCTGGGCAAGATCGCCGAGATCCTCAACGAGACCAAGGCCGGCGAAGTCACCTACACAGTGGAGAGCGGCGACAGCTACTACTATATTGCCGAGCTCTACGGCATGACGCTGGATGATCTGATGGATATGAACCCCGGTTATGACATCGATCTCCTTCGCGTAGGAGATGTGCTGACCATCTCCCACGCCGTTCCCTATCTGACGGTGGTGAATGTGGAGCGCCAGCGCTATGTCAGTGATGTGCCCTTTGCCGTGGAATACGAAGATGACAACTCCATGTATCAGGGCGACTATAAAGTTCTCTCCGCCGGCGAGTACGGCAAGGCGGATGTGACGGTCAATGTGACCTATGTCAACGGTACCGAGACCTCCCGTCAGACAGTGGCTTCCGTCACGCTCTCCGAGCCTGTCACCGAGCTGCAGGCCCGCGGCACCATTCCCCGCCCCAGCTGGTTCCCCACCGGCAGCTTCCGCTGGCCCTGCTATGGCACATTGACTTCCTATTTTGGTTATCGCCATGCCCCCACCAGAGGTGCCAGCACCAACCATGGCGCCATCGATATCGCCAACGGCTATGGAACGCCCATCTATGCAAGCGATGGCGGCACTGTTATTGTCTCCGGTTGGCAGGGCGGTCTTGGCTACGCTGTTACCATTGACCACGGCAATGGCTTCCAGACTATTTACGGACACAACAGCTCTCTGCTGGTAAAAGCAGGCGATCATGTCTATAAGGGACAGCAAATCGCCCGTATGGGCTCTACCGGTATTTCCACCGGTTCCCACTGCCACTTCGCTGTCAAATACTACGGAACCTATGTTGACCCCCTGGACTATCTGTAAGGAGGAAATGTGATGAAAGCTGTTTATAAGTTGCTTCTGTGTACTCTGATGACGGCATTGCTGACGGTAAGTGCTTGGGCCGAGGATATTTTGCTGATCGCGCCGGCCCCCAAAACCGGAGACAGTATGAATATGCCTTTGATGATCGGTCTGATCGTAGTAGCGGTCATCGCCATTGTCGTACTGGTGATCATCATGCTGCGGAACAACAAAAAACACTAACGGAACAAAAAGAAGCAACCCTCTCGGGTTGCTTCTTTTTTATGCTTTCATAGGGGTCACTTGCTTTTCTCTGTTTCCTGTACTTGCCGCACCATTTTATCCATAATGCCCGCCATGACCCAAAACAGGGGTGAGACAATACCGATGGAGAACACAAAGAATGTATACACCAGATATCCCACCGCCGCGCTGCCAAAGATCACCAGCTGGGGGCACCGGGGTGCCACGCGAAGGGTACGGACAGCGAGAGACACCAAAAACGCCACATACAGGGCAAGTCCCACCAGTCCCTGACATACGCCGATCTCCAGGAAGTCGTTGTGGGCGAAGTCAAAGAACTGCGTTGTGTTGAAGGGCTCATGCCGCGCAGCAAAGGTACCGGGACCGCTGCCGATAATGGGTGTTTCGCGGATGAAGGTGATGCAGTTCTTCCACACCACACCCCGTCCGGTTCCAGCGCTGTCGGACAGCTGGCCATGAAGCATCTGGGAGATCTCCATCAGCAACCGGTTTCCTCCGCTGTAACAATACAGGAATACCAGCGCTGCCACGATCACCACAGCCTCAGCCGCCGCCACAATGCAGCGGATCGTCTTGGCTGTTACAGGCAACGCTGCCCCCTGCAGCTTGTTATCACGCCAATGGAGGAGTGCTGCTGCCGCCAGCAGCACCACCGTTCCTGCCAGCATGATCCATGCCTCTTTCCCCACAGCAAAGGTAACAGAGGTCTCCTCCACTGTACGGGTAAAGGTAAGACAGCTGTGGACAGCAAATACCACCGCGGTTATTCCACCGATCACCAAGGTATCGGCAATATGACGGCGCTGCGTCAGCAGGAAGGGCAGCGCGATCACCAGCGCAGCGGCCAGTGCGATCTTTCCTGTGTCCACATCCGTAAAGAACTGGACATACAGTAGCATTGCAAAAGCCGGCAGACACAAATAGCGCCACTTCGTGGTAAGCAGCACAAAGCCACAGGCAAGCGCCGGCACAACAATGGAGATAATACCGGAAACACAGTCCACATTGCCGATGGTACCCAAAAACTGGGTGTTGGCGTAATTCATCCCATCGGGGTAGAGGATGGAGGCGCCGCCTATCTGCAAAAGCATCATTACCCCCTGCACCAGCGCCATTGCCGCCAGTGCGATGGGAAAACGGTCACTGTATTCACCCCAGAAGGACAGCAGCAAAAACACCGAGCCATAGAGCAGAATACCCAGCAGACCTTCACTGCGTCCCTGCCCCCGCCACACATCAACAAAGGGGTAGGAGGACAGAATTCCCGAGAGGATGCTCCACACCATGTAGGCCAGCAACAGGATCTGGGACAGCGTAAGGCGCTGTTTTCCCTCCGCAGTGCGGGCACGGAGGAGTTTCTTCTCCAGATAGAGTCCGGCCCAAATGAGGCCGCAGACAATGACAAAGACCACCGTCACCCATTTAAATGTATCGTATTTTGTATCCGTAATATTGATATATCCGTGGACGCCGGGAATCAGCGGGAAGATCGCCAGCAGCGCAAGGGCATACCAGTGAGAGAGCTTCTCCCAATAGGTACACGCACTGCGGCGCAGCAGCCCTGCATCTCCATTGAGAAAGGCCTCTTTTACCGGTTGTTTCGTTGCTTTTTTCATCTTCATTCTCCGTCTTCGCAAGGTTTTCGGGCAGATGCACGCCGTCCGGCTGCGTTCTCTTTCGCTGCGCAGGTCAGCCAACAGCGATATTGTCTCCTACCGCTTCTCTGCCGTCACCTGCTGTTTATCCACGCCCTCCGTGCTTCCCTTCATGAACAGCACCTTCACCGTAGCTAGGATCAGTTTCAAGTCCTCGAATACAGACATATTGTTGATGTACACCAAATCCATCTGCAGCTTTTCATACGGCTCCGTGTTGTATTTTCCGTAAATCTGCGCATAGCCCGTCACGCCGGCCTTGACCTGCAGCCGCAGGGAAAATGCCGGCATCGTCTTTTCGTACTGGGCTGCAATCTCCGGTCGTTCGGGACGGGGTCCCACCAGCGACATCTCGCCCCGCAGCACATTCACAAGCTGCATCACCTCGTCGATCCGATAGCGCCGCACAACGCGGCCCACAGGGGTGATACGGTCATCGTCCTCGGCTGCCAATCGCGCCACACCGTCTTTTTCTGCGTCCACCCGCATGGTGCGGAACTTCAAGATCCAGAAGGTCTCTCCGTCTCTTGTCAGACGCTGCTGGCGGTAGAGAACCGGTCCGCCATCATTGCACTTGATGGCAATGGCCGTCACCGCCATGACAGGGCTGAGGATGATCAGTCCCAGCAGCGACACCACGATATCCATTGCCCGCTTTACCATCGCATGCTCCACCGTGAGGGAATTGCGGGATACACGCAGAAATGCCTCGTCGCCGCTGATGTGCATTTTCGCTCCACGCAGGATGATATCGCCCACTTTGGGGATCACATAGGCATCGACCCCTTCATCCAGGCAATGCTTCAAGATCCCGTTGCGCACCGTGGCATCTACGCCCACAATAAACACAGTCTTAATGTCAGCTATTTTTGCAGTGGCATCATAGTATTCGCCGGGGTTCTCCACCATGTCCACCACATGGTACTTCTGGGCAAAACGGTACATCGCATAGACTTTGGCAATATCCTCTCTGTCTCGATAGATGATGATCGCCTTCTCCGGCTGAGACAACGCCACATCCATCCAGCAGGCCACCCTTGCCCAGAGAAAGACCGCTATCATCTGCACGATCTGCAGTCCCAGCAACGGCAGCGGTGTCACCAGCTTTTCGCACAGCAAAACCAGCAGAATGTAGGCCACACAGTTACAGAGGAACAGTCCCAGACACTGGGAGTAGATCACCTCATTGCGGGAGATGATGCTGACAGCATAGCCGCGGTAGATGCGAATGAACAGGACGGACACCAGACAGTACAGCAGGGCAACTGCCAGATTACCTTTCCACTGGTAGGGGCTCACCATCTGAGGGACATAGAAGTGCATCCAGCAGAGTGCAAAAATCCCCGTATACAGTGCGGCACTCAATAATTTCCAAAACCGCAAAACCGTACTTTTTAATGTTGCGTTTCGTGTATCTTTCACTGCTAATCTCCAGGTATCTAGTATCTTAAAGGGTTTCTGCTCAGCTGTGTGCTGTCCCGTTGTTATGCTTCAACTTCCTTCAAATATCTCGCAACCGCATCTTTCCAGTCAGGCAGCGGGGTAAAGCCGTTTTCTTTCAACTTTCCCTTATCCAATCGACTGTTAAAGGGTCGGGCGGCCTTGGACAGGCCGTATTCCTCAGTGGTCACAGGTACGACTTTGGTGGAATACCCCGCCTGACGGAAAATCTCACAGGCAAAGTCATACCAGCTGATGTAACCGCCTTCGTTGGTGGCATGATAATAACCGTATCGGTCTGTTTCGATCATGTCCACCAGCAGACGGCTCAAGTCCAAGGTATAGGTAGGGGTGCCGATCTGGTCGTTGACGACGCGCAGGGTGTCGTACTTCTTACCTACATTCAGCATAGTCTTGATGAAGTTGTTGCCGTTACGGCCAAACACCCAGGCAATGCGGACGATAAAGTACTTGGTCAACGCCTCCGCTACAGCCAGTTCGCCCTCCAACTTCGTCTGGCCGTAGACATTCAAGGGCGCATAGTCCTTACAGTCCGGCTGCCAGGGCGTCTCGCCCTGTCCATTGAAGACATAGTCCGTACTGATATAGACCATCTTGCAGTCCAGATCCCTGCATACTGCCGCAATATTTCCCGTGCCGGCTGCGTTGATCGCACGCACCTTCTCGGTCTTATCTTCATCCTCAGCGGCATCTACCGCTGTCCAGGCGGCACAGTGCACGACCACATCCGGATTTACTTCAGCAAGGACATCGCGAACCATCCCGGCATCGGTGATGTCCATTGCAACATAGGACATGCTGCAAACTGCGCTGCCATCCTGAACACCACTGTATTCAGGGGCAATATCACTGCCAACACCCTCGTATCCACGCCGATGCAGCTCATTCATGACATCGTGGCCCAGCTGGCCACCGACGCCGGTTACAAATACTTTCATAAAAAGGCTCCTTAGCGGTTAGCGTACATTTTCTCGTAGTAGTTCTGATACTCTCCGGAGATGATCGTCTCCCACCACTCGCGGTTTTCCAGATACCACCGGATTGTTTTCTTGATTCCGTCAGCAAACTTGGTCTCAGGCAGCCATCCCAGCTCGGTGTGGATCTTGGTGGGGTCAATGGCATAGCGCATATCGTGGCCCTTGCGGTCGGTCACATAGGTGATCAGGCTCTCCGGCTTGTCCAGTTCCTTGCAGATCAGCTTCACGATATCAATATTGCGCATCTCGTTGTGGCCGCCGATGTTATAGACCTCGCCTACCTTGCCGTTGTGAATGATCAGGTCGATGGCCTTGCAGTGATCCTCCACATACAGCCAATCGCGAACATTGATGCCCTCGCCGTAAACAGGCAGAGGCTTGTCCGCCAGCGCATTGGCGATCATCAGGGGGATCAGCTTCTCGGGGAAGTGATAGGGGCCGTAGTTATTGGAGCAGCGGGAGATGGTAACAGGCAGACCGTAAGTGCGGTGATAAGCCTGTACCAGCAAATCTGCCCCCGCCTTAGAGGAGGAGTAGGGGCTGCTGGTGTGGATGGGGGTCGTCTCGGTGAAAAACAGGTCGGGACGATCCAAAGGCAGATCGCCGTACACTTCATCGGTGGACACCTGATGATAGCGGGTGATCCCATACTTGCGGCAGGCATCCATCAGCACCTGGGTGCCCAGGATATTGGTCTGCAGGAATACCTCAGGATTTTCAATGGAGCGGTCCACATGGCTCTCTGCGGCAAAGTTCACCACGATATCCGGCTTTTCCTCCTCAAAGAGCTGATAAACCCCTTCGCGGTCACAGATATCCAGCTTCACAAAGCGGAAATTGGGGTTATCCATCACCGAGGCAAGGGTGGACAGGTTTCCGGCATAGGTCAGCTTGTCCAGGCAGATAATCCGATAATCGGGATACTTTCCCAACATATGAAACACAAAGTTGGAACCAATAAATCCGGCACCACCGGTCACAATGATCGTCATATTTTTCTCCTTAAAACACCATTTTGGCCTCGGCCAAAGTAGGATTCTTTTTATCTTTTTCGCTGAGGATGATCTCGCCGACCTCAGGCCACACGATATTTACATCCGGATCGTTCCAGATGATTCCACCCTCATCCTCGGGATGGTAGAAGGCATCGCATTTATAGGCAAACTCTGCATAGTCGCTGACAACCACAAAACCATGGGCAAACCCCCGGGGGATCATCAGCTGTTTTCCGTTTTCCTCAGACAACAGCACACCAACCCATTTGCCATAGGTGGGACTTCCGCCCCGCAGGTCCACTGCCACATCAAAAACCTCGCCCCGCAGCACCCGCACCAGCTTTGCCTGGGGGAAGGTCTTTTGGAAGTGTAAACCCCGCAAAACACCTTTTCGGGAACTGGACTGGTTGTCCTGTACAAACTTGTACTCCAACCCCGCCTCATGAAATGCCTTTTCCTGATAAGTCTCCATGAAATAGCCGCGGTTGTCGCCGTAGCGCTTGGTCTCTACCACAACAACGCCATCGATCTCAGTAGGCGTAAATGTAAAATTACCAATGGTTTTCATTAATATCGAATCT
The DNA here is from genome assembly GCA_017416445.1 of Oscillospiraceae bacterium. GTDB lineage: Bacteria > Bacillota > Clostridia > Oscillospirales > Oscillospiraceae > Vescimonas. The sequence continues at coordinate 12,104 of JAFQCJ010000073.1, forward strand.
TCCCTTCTGCCACATTTTTCAGGTGCTGTCCGTAGGGGGACTTACCGTAGCGCTCTGCGGAACGCATCAGCGTTTCCCTGTCGATCCACCCCTGTCGGAAGGCGATCTCCTCCAGTGCAGAGATCTGGCTGGACTGACGGGTTTCAATCATACGGACGAAGTCCGCCGCTTCCACCAGTGAATCCATGGTTCCCGTATCCAGCCACGCATAGCCGCGGCCCAACAGCTGTACATCCAGCAGATCCTGCTTCAGGTACATATCGTTGAGGGTGGTGATCTCCAGCTCACCGCGCCAGGAGGGTTTCACCTGAGCAGCCAGTTTGCTGACACCCTTGGGATAGAAGTACAGACCGGTGATGCAATAGTTGGATTTGGGATTCTTGGGCTTTTCCTCCACGGAGAGGACCTTGCCGTTCTCGTCAAACTCCACGATACCAAAACGCTCGGGATCCGTGACATAGTAGCCGAAGATCGTGGCTCTGCCCTGTTCGGCATTTTCTTTTGCCGCCCGCAGCGTCTTGCCAAAGCCATTGCCATAGAAGATGTTGTCGCCCAGCACCATAGCACAGCTGTCATCGCCAATGAACTCCTCACCGATCAAAAATGCCTGTGCCAGACCATCGGGGGAGGGCTGCTCGGCATAGCTCAGAGACAGGCCGAACTGACTTCCATCGCCAAGCAGTTTCTGGAAATTAGGCAGGTCAACAGGAGTAGAGATGATCAAAATTTCCCGAATACCTGCCAGCATCAGCGTGGAGATGGGGTAATAGACCATAGGCTTATCATAGACCGGCAAAAGCTGTTTGGAGGTGACCATGGTCAGCGGATAGAGCCGGGTGCCGGAGCCTCCGGCAAGTACGATACCTTTCATTGTTCTCTCCTTATCGTTTTTCGTTTTTTCTTTGCATTCAATCCGTGTTTAAGGGGTCGCGTCTGTTTACCATCTAATCAGAAAATCCAGTTTTCGCAAAGGGGAGGAGACATGTTTCAGGAACTTCAATTTGTCTCCAAGGGATATTCTCTTTTTTGAAAATGCTCTCAGCGTCCGACATTCGTCCGCCGTGAGCAATTCTTCAAAGCTCTCCAGAAACACCGTGGCCTGCTGCTTCTTTGCTCTCATCTGCTCGTTGAGATAGGCCTGATTCAAAAAGCGGTCCACATAGTAGGCAAGTTTGCGGACATCCTTTGCACCGACGGAATTCCTGCTATGCTGCCGATACAGCATACTGCTTTCATTCCTATACACCATCTTGCCAAAGCGCGCTGCCACCAGTCCGAGCCACCAATCGTGCATGAGCGTCCTCTCCGGCGCAGCACACCTCGCTGCCAGTGCTGCCATGGCAGCATTGATTCCGACGGTGCATCCTGTCACCACATTTCGGATCAAAAGACTGCGATAGTCCCGAACATCGGGGTCCTGCTGCTGCAGCGCCATCATTGACGGTGCGATTTCTCTCAGTTCTTCGTCCACAACCGTCTGATCGGTAAATACCAGCACAGGGGTCTGCTTTCCCCACTGCCCTTCCGAAGTGTGCAGGGCAGCCACCGTCTTGGATACCTTGTCTGCATGCCACACATCGTCCTGATCGCAAAACAGCAAATACTCCGCGCTGCAGTTCTTCATAAGCCAGAAAAAATGCTTTTTCGCATCACCAAATCGCTGCGGAGGAAAAGCCTGAGCGATCTTTTCGGGGAAATCGTTTATGTACTGCCGGATAATTGCACTGCTGTTATCCGTGGATCCGTCGTCTGAAATCGTAAGATGCCACTCATCGGTGTCCTGCTGCAGAATGGAGTCTATTTGCTCTGCCAAAAACCGCTCCCCGTTATAGACCGCCATCAATATTTCCGTTCTCATTTCGCGTCGTTCTCCTCTACCTTGAACTGCTGCGAATTACTTGGGACGATACCCTCCCAGCAGGTAAATCAACTTGAACAAAAGGGTCTCCACCCTCTTCTGCCGATACATCTTTGTAGAAAAAATATATCGAATCCGTTTTATGAGGGACTTCTGCAGAGCGAGGAATGCTTCGACTTCTTTGCGCTGATCACTGTCCAGGTAGTCGCCAAAACATTCGGCAAAATATCCTAGCTGAAGGGTAATCCTGCTCCCTTCTCCCTTTTTCAGACGCTTCATATGCGCCTTGATCCAGCCGATGCTTCCCAGGCCATAGCTCAGCTGATTCCTCGTATGCTGACGGTATAAAACGCGAGGGGTGTCATCAAAGAAAATGTTCCCGGTGACAGCCGCAGCTTGCGTGATCCACATATCATGCGAATAAATTGCCGGAGATTCTTTCGTATGCCGAAGAAGGATGTCAAGCAGGGCTCTGTTCAAAACCTGATTGTGGCCGGGGCAGAAGTTTTGAATGGCCGCGTTGTAAAAGCTGATTTCCCGCAGCTTCCTCTGGGTGCAGCCTCCCGATGTCTGCAGTTCTTCATCGGCAAGCATTGAGCAGGCACCATACATCCACGGACCCTCTTTTCCCTCCAGCGCGTTTACTGCAGACACCAGCTTTTCCGGAAGCCAGTAGTCATCATGGTCACACAGGGCGTAAAATGCGTAGCTCCCCTCTGCTGCATACCGGAGCAATTCAAAAAAGCTGGCTACCAGACCGATGTTCGGCCCGTCAATAACGATCATGTCGGCGTGCCGCTCCTGAAGTCTTTTTAAAACTTCCCGGGTCCCATCTTCTGACCCATCGTTGCGGACAATAAGCGTAATGTTTTCGATGCCTTTTTGATGAAAAATACTCTCAATCTGTTCTTCAATATAGTTTTCGCCATTATAGGCAGATAACAGTACCGCTACAGACTTTTTCATTTTCCTACACTCTTAGCTTCTTTTCTATAAAATGGGCATAACTGTGTTCGTATTATATCGCATTTTTCAATCTATTGCAATCCATATTTCCGTATCGGCCCAAGCATCTTCCCCCACCTTTTCCATTGTTTGGCGCAGAGGTTTCCACTGCCAAAAAGCGTTGGCAATAAACAACAATCCCCTCCGGAGAGGGGATTGTTGTTTATCTTTTGGGATATGGTTTTTCTACGCTTGTTCTGCCGAGAATATAGTCTACGCTAACACCGTAGAAATCCGCCAATTTATCGGCATAGTCCAGCGGCAAAGGTCGCTCTCCCCGCTCGTACTTGGAGTACAGCGACTGGTCGCACAGCAAATAGTCTGCTACTTGTTTTTGTTTTAAGTCACGATCTTCTCGCAAATCACGAATCCGAAGTTCCATTCACATCACCCACATAAGGATACAATAGGACAAAGCGTCCTATTGACATATTGGACAATGTGTCCTAAAATATTCTTATCCTTGAATCGGAGGGACGAAATGGAACACAGTATAGAAAGCTATCTTAAAAGATTATCAACCCCCGAACTAGAATCCATGCTGCAATATTTCTTTTACAGTCGAGAAAACTACGCGTTTGAAATATGTGAGGTGCTAAAGGAATTAGCACGGCGCAAGACATAAAAGACCGCCAATGGGCGGCCTTTTATGTTTATTTCATTAATCGCTATCCAGTTTAAGCACAGCCATAAAGGCCTCGGTAGGCACCTGGACAGTGCCGAGATTGCGCATCTTTTTCTTACCCTCTTTCTGCTTCTCCAGCAGCTTCTTCTTACGGGTAATATCGCCGCCGTAGCACTTGGCCAGCACATCCTTGCGCATAGCCTTTACCGTCTCACGGGCGATGATACGGCCACCGATGGCCGCCTGAATGGGGACTTCGAAAAGCTGACGGGGAATGTTCTCCTTCAGTTTTTCACACAGGCGGCGGGCACGGGGATATGCCTTGTCGCGGTGAGCGATAAAGCTGAGAGCATCCACGCCGTCACCGTTGAGGAGCAGATCCACCTTCACCAGGTCGCTGGTGTGATAGCCGGAGAGTTCATAGTCGAGAGAGGCGTATCCCTTGGTGTTGGCCTTGAGGGTATCGAAGAAATCGTAAATGATCTCGTTGAGAGGCATCTGGTAGTGGAGCTCCACCAGGTGGGTGTCGAGATACTGCATATCGCGGAACTCACCGCGGCGCTCCTGACACATGGGCATAATATTGCCTACAAAATCCTGGGGCGCGATGATGGAAACCTTCACATAGGGTTCTTCGGCGTGCTCGATATGGCCGGGGTCGGGATAGTTGTGGGGGTTATCCACCCGCACCATAGTGCCATCGGTCTTATAGACATGGTAGATGACAGAGGGCAGGGTGGTGACAAGGTCGAGGTTGAACTCCCGCTCGAGACGCTCCTGAATGATCTCCATGTGGAGCATACCCAGGAAGCCACAGCGGAAACCAAAGCCCAGCGCCACAGAGGACTCCGGCTCAAAGGTGAGGGAGGCATCGTTCAGCTGCAGCTTTTCCAGTGCATCGCGGAGGTCGGGATACTTGCTGCCATCCTCGGTGTAGATACCGCAGTAGACCATGGCCTGCGCAGGGCGGTAGCCGGGCAGCGCTTCGGTGGCAGGGTTGGCAGCATCGGTGATGGTATCACCCACCTGGGTATCCTTTACATTCTTAATAGAAGCGGTGAAATATCCTACCTCACCGGCCCGGAGACAGTCTGCAGGCTCGTTGCCCAGAGGTTTGAGGTAGCCGCACTCCAGCACCGTATACTCGGCACCGCTGGCCATCAACCGGATGGTCTGTCCCTTACGGATAGATCCCTCCATGATACGGAAGAGCACCACCACACCCACATAGGGATCATACTGGCTGTCGAACACCAGCGCCCGCAGCGGCGCATCGGGATCACCCGAGGGGGCAGGCAGGTCTTTCACCACGCCCTCCAGCACCGCATCAATATTGATGCCCAGCTTGGCAGAGATCTCAGGGGCATCGAGAGCGGGCAGACCGATGATATCCTCCACCTCCTGCTTGGCCTTCATCACATCGGCGGCAGGCAGGTCGATTTTGTTGAACACCGGCAAAATTTCCAGCTCGTGCTCCATGGCAAGGTAGGTATTGGCCAGGGTCTGTGCCTCCACACCCTGCGTGGAGTCCACCACCAGCAGCGCTCCTTCACAAGCGGCCAGAGACCGGCTCACCTCGTAGTTGAAGTCCACATGGCCGGGAGTGTCGATGAGGTTCAGGGTATACCGCTCACCGTCCTGTGCGTCATAAAAAATCTGCACGGCGCGGGACTTAATGGTAATGCCGCGCTCTTTTTCCAGCTCCATGTTGTCCAGCAGCTGGTTGGACATCTCCCGCTCGGACACGGCGTTGCACTTTTCCAGCAGGCGATCCGCCAGCGTAGACTTGCCGTGGTCAATATGGGCAATAATGGAGAAATTGCGAATCTTGCTCTGATCAAACATACTCTATTCAGTCCTCCGTATGGTGGTTTGCACGCTCATCAACATTGTGGAGCACCTGCGCTGCGCTCTGCCCCAGTCCGGGAATCCCCGTCAGATCGTCAGAGGTCAGCTCCGGCAGCCCTTCACATCCATCCAGCGCACGCAGATAACGCAGGCGGCGCAGCGTCATATCCGCCTCCACCGCACCGCCGTCAAAATCTGCCGCGGTGACGGCAAAAAAGTCCTCGTTTCCGCCGCAGCGGCGATAGAGGGCGCGGAGCAGCGTGTAGAGGGCACCGCTCAGATAATCACCCGCTGCGGTGATGGCGGTGCGGTCGCCGCTCTTCCCCAGCAGGTCAAAAAGAAGGCCCGTGGTGTTCATCACCAGCTTTTTCTGCAATGTGGCCAAAATGCTGCCCTTCAGCGAACCCTTTTCGTCGGCAGCGTCGTACAGCTCTGAGGCCTCGATCATGGCACCATCGCGGCTGGCTGTTCGGCCCAGTAGGAAGTCCGCTGAGACATGGTAATATTCGCACACTTTCGCCACAAAGCTGAGGCCCGGTTCGCGGATACCGTTTTCATAGTGACTCAGCAGGGCCTGGGAAATGCCCAGGTCCGTCGCAGCCTTGCGCTGGGAGATACCCCGCTCCTGCCGCAGCAGACACAAAGCGCGGGAAAAATCACTTGCCATTCCTGTTCACCCGATTCCTCTCTTTTTGAATACAGTGTGTAGAGTATACACCTAATTATACGAATTGTAAAGGAAAAACAGAACGAATAAGGGCAAAAAAGATACGCAGCAAAGGCTGCGTATCTTTGTGCAATTTTCGGTACAATTACTTGGCGGCCTTTTTCTTCTTATCCAGCACGGACAGGACCAGGGAGCAGACAATGCCCACCACAGCCAGACCTACCAGCAGCAGGAAGGTGGAGGTGTAGGACTGGCTGGCATCGAACAGAGCGCCGGAGATGGTGGAGCCGAAGGAGGCGAAAATCAGGTTGGTATTCACCAGAGGCAGATTCATGGGATAGTACTTGGGGCCGAAGTAGGCACGGACAAATGCGGAGTTGGTGGGGGTAATGCCGGAATAGGCCAGACCACCCACGATGAAGCCGATGATCACGACCACCACGCTGTGGCTCTTCAGTGCCAGCAGCAGGATCGCAGCGGTGATGATGAACAGGATGTTCACGCCCTGCATGGACACGCTGCGGCCAAACTTGTCGTACATACCGCCGAAGATAACGCGACCCACGGCATTGAAAATAGAGATAAGACCCACGATGGTGGCAACAGCACCGCCGGCCACGGAAGAGGACACCTCACCCACCATGCCGGAGGCCTGGGAGATCAGAGCAAGACCGGCAGCAGACAGAGCGATGGCCCAGATGTAGAACAGCCAGAAAGAGGGATTCTTCAGGGTCTGGCCGGGAGTGGACTCCACCAGCACCGTGTTCTTGGCAGCGGTAGCCTTGGCAGGAGGTGCCACAAAGTCGGCACCGGGTGCCACCATGAAGAAAGAGCAGATCACGAGGACAACGAAGATGATCGCGCCCATCACCATGAAGCTGGTACGCCAGCCGCCGATCTCAGCGGGTGTCCAGGCCTGATAGAGCTTACCGATGATGAAGCTGCCGCCGCCGAAGCCACACAGCAGCACGCCGCCGATGAGACCGGGACGATCGGGGAACCACTTGACGATGGTAGCCATAACGGCATTGTAGCCCAGGCCGGAGGCAAGGCCGCACATAATGCCGAAGCTGACATACAGCATGGGCAGGCTCTGGGTGCGGGAGGCCAGGAAGAAGCCCACCAGGAACAGCACGGCGCTGGCCCAAACAAAGGTACGGGCGGGGATCTTCTTCAGCGTGAAGCCGCAGATCATGCAGCCGATGCAGAAGCAGATCATAACCAGGGTGAAGGTCAGGCTCAGCTGCGCCTTGGTCCACTGAGCAAACTCAGCGGCGATGGGGCCGGACAGGACGCTCCAGGCGTACACGAGACCGGCAAACAGCAGGATCACCACGCCGGCGATGGCGTAGACCCAACGATTGAGATGTTTCATGTGATTTTTCCTCCAAATAAATAGAGTGTATAGGTTTTCAACATTCCAAGTTTACCAAACGGTTCTTCCAATTGCAATAGTTTGCTGAAAAAAACCGCGAAAACCATACTTTTTTCTTGATTTTCCTACGCAAGTCCAAATAATGCCTTTCCATTTTGGCAAGTAATCGTTTCCGCATCGGAAGCACTGATACCCCGGATCTCCGCCAGCTTGGCGAGAATGTAGGGAACATTGCGGGAGTCGTTGCGCTTTCCCCGCATGGGGACAGGGGAGAGATAGGGACTGTCTGTCTCCACCACGATGCGCTCAAGGGGAATGGCCTCCGCCACTTCCACCGTCTTGCGGGCATTTTTGTAGGTCAGCGGGCCGTCAAAACCTAAATACCAGCCCATTTTAATCAGCTCCCGCGCCATCTCCACGCTGCCGGAATAACAGTGGAACACGCCCCGGAGGTTGGGGAATTCCTTCACGATGGCCAGCGTATCGCCGTGTGCTTCACGGTCATGGATAATGACAGGCAGATCCAGCTCCAGTGCCAACTGCAGCTGTGCGCGGAACACCTCCTGCTGGAATTCCTTGGGGGGATTCTCCGCCCAGTAGTAATCAAGGCCGATCTCGCCGATAGCCACCACCTTCTCGTGCTTGGCAAGTTCGCGGAGGGCGTCAATATGGGCGGGAACAAAATCGCCGCAGTTTTCGGGGTGGATGCCCACGGCGGCGTACATATTGTTATGGCGAGAGGCCATCTCCACGGCAAGGGCAGAGCTTTCCACCGTGCAGCCAGGGTTCACAATCAAGCCGCCAAAATCGGTGATGACGGCATCGCGGTCGAGGTCGAAGGCCTCGTCGTCATAATGGGCGTGGGTATCAAACAGCATGGCAAAGCTCCACCTTTCCCAAGGTCGTTTCGGAGATATACTTGTCCTTGATCTCCATTAGGGGCTTCATGTGGGGCTGCTGCATATGGACACGCTGGTGGGCCTCGCTCTCCCACTGCTCAAGAAGCAACACCACATTTTCATCTTGGGCCGATAGGTAGTAGTCATACATAATACAGCCGTCCTCATTACGGATGGCAGTCAGGATCCCCTGCTCCACGATCTCACGGAGAAACTTCTCGCGGCAGCCTTCTTTGGCAATATATTTCACATAAATCGTCAGCATATTTTCACGCTCCTTTTCTTTTAGTCTACTCCTAAGGACAGCAAATGGCAAGAAAAAATCCCGCCTTTGCAGGCGGGATTTCACATTCAGGTTAGCACAGCTTTGCGCCGGCGGGGACGGAGTCGTCGATCAGCATCAGATGCAGTTTCTCCTCACCCTTCTCCTTGTGAACAGCAGAGATCAGCATACCGCAGGAGGGGATGCCCATCATCTTGCGGGGAGGCAGGTTCAGAATGGCGATGGCGGTCTTGCCGATGAGATCCTCGGGGGCATAGTACTGACGGATGCCGGAGAGGATGGTACGGTCAACGCCGCTGCCGTCATCGAGGGTGAACTTCAGAAGCTTGTCGCTCTTCTTCACGGTCTCGCAGTTCTTGATTTTCACGGCGCGGAAATCGGACTTGAGGAAGGTGTCGAAGTCCACATTCTCCTCCACATAAGGCTCCAGCTCGATGGCGGGCAGGGCAGCCTTACGCTGTGCCTCCTGCAGCGCCTCCAGCTCAGCCAAAGCCTTTTCAGCGTCGATACGGGGGAACAGGTTCTCGCCCTTGGACACGGTAGCGTCGGCGCACAGGGTGCCCCAGACATTGGCCTTATCCCAGCTGCGGCAGCTCTCGCAGCCGGCGCCGATCTTGGTGAAGATCTTCTCACAGCTCTCGGGGACGAAGGGAGTCAGCAGAGTGGTGCAGATACGGACGGTCTCCAGGAGGTTATACAGGACGGTGGCCAGGCGGACACGCTTGGTCTCGTCCTTACCCAGTGCCCAGGGAGTGGTCTCGTCGATATACTTGTTGGCACGCTCGATGACCTTGAAGATCTCCTCCAGTGCGTTCTGGAACTGGAACTTCTCCATCTCGGCCTCGTAGCGGTCACGGAGCTCGCAGGCGGCGGTCTTCAGCTCGCAGTCGATACCGTCGTCCTCACGCTCGGTGGGCAAGGTGCCGCCGAAGTACTTCTCGATCATGCCGGTAGTACGGCTCACCAAGTTACCCAGCTTGTTGGCAAGGTCGATGTTGATGGTGTTGATCAGCAGCTCGTTGGTGAAGTTACCGTCAGTACCGAAGGGGAAGGTACGCAACAGGAAGAAGCGCAGGGCATCCACGCCGAACTTCTCAGCCAGCACATAGGGATCCACCACATTGCCCTTGGACTTGCTCATCTTGCCGCCGTCGATCACCAGCCAGCCGTGACCGTAGACATGCTTGGGCAGAGGCTCTTCCACGCTCATGAGCATGGCGGGCCAGATGATGGAGTGGAAACGGACGATCTCCTTGCCCACGAAGTGGACAGTGGCGGGCCAATAGCGCTCGTAGTCGTTGTACTTATCATTGCAGTAACCCATAGCGGTGGCGTAGTTAAAGAGGGCATCCACCCACACATACACCACATGACCGGGATCGAAGTCCACAGGCACACCCCAGGTAAAGCTGGTACGGGAAACGCACAGATCCTCCAGACCGGGCTTGATGAAATTGTTGACCATCTCGTTGACGCGGGTCCGGGGCTGCAGGAAATCGGTGTCCTCCAGCAGGTGCTGGATGCGATCGGCGTACTTGCTCAGACGGAAGAAGTAGGCCTCCTCCTCAGCGTCATGGACATCGCGGCCGCAGTCGGGGCACTTGCCGTCCACCAGCTGGCTCTCCGTCCAGAAGCTCTCGCAGGGAGTGCAGTACTTGCCCTTGTAGGCACCCTTATAGATGTCACCCTTATCGTACATCTTGCGGAAGATCTTCTGCACGGCTTCCACATGATAGTCATCGGTGGTACGGATGAAGCGATCGTTGGAGATGTTCATCAGCTTCCACAGGTCGAGAATACCGCCCTCGCCCTCAACGATGTGATCGACGAACTCCTGAGGGGTGCAGCCGGCCTCGTTGGCCTTGGTCTCGATCTTCTGACCATGCTCATCGGTACCGGTGAGGAACATGACATCCGCGCCGGTAAGGCGCTTATAGCGGGCGATGGCGTCAGCTGCCACGGTGCAGTAGGTGTGACCGATGTGGAGCTTGTCAGAGGGGTAGTAGATGGGGGTAGATACGAAGAAAGTGTTGTCGTGTGCCATTTGGTTTATCTCCTTTTCCGCAGCACCGGATGGAAGCGCTGCTTTAAATTACATACAGATTTTGTTCTTCGGCGGCAAAATAAAAAACGCCCCGGCTCGCGCCAAGGACGACCAACATGACCGTGTTACCACCTTGCTTCGCCGCAATTTCACAACTGCGGCCTCAGGGAGTGCCATCACACTCCTGCGCGCTGACGGGCGCACCCGTTCCGTCCTAACGCCTCGCGCTCAGACGGACAGCTCCGGAGCCATGTTCTCCCGCGTTCTCTGCGCCCGTTTCCACCAATCCGGGCTCTCTTGCAGCAGATGTACACAAGGTACTCTCTCTTTCATCGCCTTTGGTATGAAGTTCCCTGCTATCTTACCCTAAAGTAGCGGATTTGTCAACTGCATTGTATTTTTTCCGTGCAATTTGCTCCTTTACAGTACCTTTTGTTTTTTGTATAATAATGGGTGGAAAACAAGAAGGAAACATCTCGCCTAATTTAGGCAAAAGTTCAATTACAGGAGGAACACAGTATGTCCTATCGTATTTTGGTCATTAACCCCGGCTCCACCTCCACCAAGATCGGTGTGTTTGAGGATGAAGTGCAGCTGTTCTCCAAGACGCTGCGTCACAGCGCTGAAAAGATCGCCGAGTTCACCGCAATTTCCGATCAGAAGAGCTGGCGCAAGGATCTGGTGATGGAGGCTCTGAAGGAGAACGATTTCGATGTCACCACCCTGTCTGCCGTTTCCGGCCGCGGCGGTCTGGTTGCTCCCCTGCGCGGCGGCACCTATGCCACCACCGATAAGCTGATGGCAGATACCGCTGCCGGCGTCGGCGGTCAGCACGCCTGCAATCTGGGCGGTCTCATTGCCCGCGAGATCGGCGATGAGCTGGGCATCCCCTCCTTTATCGTGGATCCCCCCGTGGTGGATGAGATGGCTCCCGTGGCCCGCTATTCCGGCCACCCCGTCATTGCCCGTCGCTCCACCTTCCACGCCCTGAACCAGAAGGCCGTTGCCAAGCGCTACGCCAAGGAAGTGGGCAAGAAGTATGAGGACCTGAATCTGCTGGTGTGCCACATGGGCGGCGGCATCAGCGTGGGTGCCCATGTAAAGGGCAGTGTCATTGATACCGAGAACGCACTGGACGGTGAGGGTCCCTTCTCCCCCGAGCGCGCAGGCTCCCTCCCCTCCGGCGATTTGGTGAGACTGTGCTTCTCCGGCAAGTATACCGAGACTGAGATCAAGAAGATGATCACCGGTCAGGGCGGCCTGGTGGCCTATGTGAACTCCACCGATATGAAGCAGCTGCTGATCGATGCTGAAACCGATCCCAAGATCGCTGAGGTCATGGACGCTTTCCACTATCAGATCGCCAAGGAGATCGGTGCTATGGCAGCGGTCATGTGCGGCCAGATCGACCAGATCATCCTCACCGGCGGTGTGGCCTACGGCCGCGAGTCTGTGGAGGCTATCACCAAGCATGTGGGCTGGATTGCTCCCATCACCGTGTATCCCGGCGAGGACGAGCTGCTGGCTCTGACCCAGGGTGCCCTCCGCGTCCTGAAGGGCGAAGAGCAGCTGATGGAGTATTAATTTATCCCCGTAACCAAACAGTGCCGCGGAACAAAAGTTCCGCGGCACTTCTTTTTATTGTCTGCTCCGCTGCCGCAGTTTGAACGACAGCATCAGCAGCAGCCGCTCATCGGCATCGCCCAGATCGCAGCGAAGGATACTGCGGATGTGATTGAGTCGGTAGAGAAGGGTGTTTTTGTGGAGATAGAGCCGTTCGGCTGTGCGGTTCAGGTTACAGTTGCACTCCAGATACATCTGCAGTGTCTCTACAAGGGAAAAGCTATACCGCGCCTCTGCCTCTTCCAGACGGAGAATGTCGGGACTGATGAGAAATCGTGTCTCCTCCGCGGGGATGTGGGAAAGCATCTGCTCCAGCATGATACTGCGATAGAAACTCAGCCCCGTCTGTTCCTCCCGCTGCAGTGCTGCCATGGCCTGATGGCAATAGCCCCGCAAATCCCGGATATGGCGGAAGGGATTGGACACGCCGCAGCGGAGATGGTGCTGGGCAAAAAAGTGTGCCAGTTTCACCGTGAGAGGATCAAAGCCCCCTTCTTCGCGGGCATAGGCCAACAGCACTAACTGCTCCTGCCACACCAGGGGCATAAAGGGTTCCTCAGGGTAAAGTCTCTGCAGGAGTGATGCATAATACGGTGCCAGCTGACGATCATCCCGCGCCTTTACATCGGCAAAGAATACCTGTTTTACACCGCTCTGTAAATGTGGTGCCGAGCGCAGCCGATCCTCGATCAGTTCCTCGGACAAACGCACGCCGTGGAGCAGTTCCACCAGCATACTCTGGAGCGGTCCGCGGTCACTGTGGCGGTCGCTGCCCTCTACAATGCGCCGCAAATGCGCTGTGATCAGCTCACAGGCACGAATTGTAAGGGGAGAGGTGTTGCCGTCGATACACAGTACCGTCAGGCGGCTGACAAACACACCGCCGAGCCACACATTACTGGTGATGGAAGGAAATGGATAAATCTCTGAGTGATACACCATGGGAGTATGGGCTGTGGCCAGCAGATCAAGGTCTCCGCTGTCCTTCATCCGCTGGGCATTTCCCGGGGAGAGGTAGCCCTTCTCCTTCATGTGCACCCACTCCTCATCACCGGGAAAATCCAGGCTCTTGGTCATGGCAAGAATACGATAGCTCTCGTCCAAATAGAACATAGGCACGCCCATATGGAGGCTGGCACGATCCAGGATCTCCTGATCACTGCTGCACAATGCCAGCGCACTGCCCAGGCCGTCCAACCAGTTCTTCGCCGCCGCCAGGACATTGAACACCTGCGCAAGGGCGCCCCGTTCCAGACAGATCACATTGTCTGACTCCGTAATCCCTCCCTGCAGCGAGACCACCAGTGCGTGGTGAAAGGGACGGGGCAGGGCAGGCTCTGCCGAGACATAGACGATGTTGGGCATATCCGCCGCATCACCGCTCATAAGCAGCAGGGCATCGGCCTGCTCAAAGTTCCCTTTTACCGCCTGCACCATACCAAAAGGCTGCAGCACATGGCAGATCACATCCCATGTCATTATATACCCCTCCTTCTTTGTGATACTATCACAAATTCATAGGATCTCTTTCTGTCCTCGCGCCCGTAGACAAGCAAAGAAAACCGTGATATATGTTATTATAGAAGATTTTTATAGTCTGCGCAACTGTTTATACCCCAAACAACAAACAATTTTTGTGATAATACAACAAAAACGGAGGTAAGAACCATGACCGGACGCGAAAACATGGATTTGGTATGGAATCACAAGCAGCCCCTGTGGGTGCCTATGATCAACACCGATGCCCAGATGATTATCACCCCTGAGTTCAATGACCGCCCCCTGTTTATGAATGGCACGGACGATTTCGGCGTGCAGTGGGAGCTGGATCCCGAACACCCCGAGCTGATGACCCATGTCAAACCCGGCTGCGAGGTTTTTGACGACATCACCGAGTGGAAAAAATATGTGACCTTCCCCTCCTGCAAGGATAAGAACTGGGAGATGGCCGCTATGCGCACCAAGGCCATGTGGACTAAAAAAGACGAAATCCAGGGCTATGTGGTAGGTAACATGGGTGGCTTTGAAAAGATCTGCGCCCTGATGGGTCATGTCAACGCCATGATGGCCATGTATGACGATGAGGAGGCCTTTGCCGAGTTTATCGAAGCCTATGCCGACTACCGCATCGAGCAGTTCGAGTACATCAAGAAGTACCTGGATGTGGACTTCATGATGATGCACGACGACTGGGGTAACCAGAACAATATGTTCTTCTCCCCCGAGATGTGGCGCAAGTTCTTCAAGGAGCCTGAGCGCCGCATGGTCAAGCGCTGCCAGGAGCTGGGTATGCACTATATGCACCATTCCTGCGGCTACATTGAGCCCATTATCCCCGATCTCGTGGAGATCGGCGTGGAGAGCTGGCACGGCGGCGCACCTGTCAACGACCTCAAGAAGATCAAGGCCGAATACGGCGACAAACTGATCTTTGCCGGTTGTGTCGATCCGCAGGTCACCGATACCGGCAAGGCCACGGAGGAGGAGATCCGCGCCGAAGTCCGCCGCGTTATTGATACGCTGGGCAAGGGCGGCGGCCTCATGATCTCTTCTGCCGTTATGTTCTCTACCGTCCCCGGTGTGGACATCCTTGTGGACGATGAGACCAGCAAGTACGGCCGCTATGATACACTGAAGTTTGACTGAGAGGTCAGTCAGAAAATATAATTTTATTTAAGGAGATACGATTATGAGCAAGCTGAACGGTTCCTGGAAGATCACCCTCCACACCTTTATGGGCGATATGCGTTCCACCGGTTATTTCACCGTCGAGGGCGACAAGCTGGTTGGTTCCAGCAAGGACGCTGCTAACGGCGCCGAGGCTCCTCTGGACAACGGCGTTGTCAACGGCAATAAGTATGAGTACGACATCACCATCAAGACCGCTGTCGGCGTGATGACCAACCATCTGGTGGGTGAGCTGGGCGAGGACGATGTCATTCGCGGCACTTCCACCAACGGCATGGGCACCTTCGAGTTTGAAGCTGTCCGCGGCGAGTTCTAATGCCTCCCTGTAAAAAAAAAGGTGCATTGCCAACAGGCAATGCACCTTTTTGTCGTTATCCGATAACATATCCGCCGCTCTCCGGCGCTTTGGTCACAAGAGAGACGATCCGCTCGGCACCGTAACCGGGGCCCAGCGTCTCTTTCAGTGCCACTGTATCCACATCGGCCGCCACATAGACGCGATCAAAGCAGGAGGTGATCAGTTCGGCATTGATGCCGTCCTCTGCCGCCAGATCGTTGTGCAGCACGATACCCAGCACCGTCTCCTCCGGCAGATTGGCGCGAAGGGCAGCCGCAAAGTCAGACAGCACCTCGGCCCGGTCTGTCTGATCGAGGCCAACGATGGCCGTCACATTGCCGGTAACGGGATAGGCAAAGTGGTCCAGCATCAGCTCATCAACCCCCAGTTCCGTCAGTTCCTGACACAGTGCCGTGATGTACGCCAGCGTCTGAGGATGGGTAGGATCCAGCCAGGTGCGGTTGTCTCCATCGTACCAATAGCTGCCGTTTTCGCGGCTCAGTGCCGCCTCCCGGTAGGCACGGACAAAGTAGCTGTCACAGAAGGTGGACATGCGAGCTACCACATACTTCTCGCCTGCGAGAACTGCCTTGAAGTTGGCCAGCGTTTCACCGCGGGACACATCCACCTCAGGGGGAATGTTGACCTGTGAGTCGTAGTTGACAAAGCCGTTGACACGCTTGACCTCAATGACCACATCTTCCTCAGGCACAGCCTCTACCGCTTTTTCAGAATCACGGATCAGCACACGGCTGCCCAGCTGTCGCCCATGGAGTTCCTTGACCGGCCGCAGCGTCAGTACGCCCTCCTCCGGCGCGATAATGTCGATGGTGATATCCTCGTCCTGTAAAGCTGGAGGCTCATCCTCGTCCACGCGGCCAAAGAAGGGAATGTCAAAATGCATCTTGCCGCTGTCATCATAAACTACATAGTTCTGCACCAACAGGAACGCGCCGCCCAACAGCAGCACCACGATCAGGAGCAGGGTAAGCCATCGCTTCTGCTGACTCCTTCTGCCATGGTATCCCGTGTATCCTCTATGCTTCATCTTCAGTCCCTCAGGGCTGAATGGCATCCAGCTGGTCCACCCGACGGGCATGGCGGCCGCCCTCGAACTCCGTGGTCAGGAACAGCTCCACAATACGCTCAGCGACTTTGGGGCCCGTCACGCCGGCGCCCAGTGCCAGCACATTGGCATTGTTGTGACGACGGGTCATCTCTGCGCTCCAGGGATCCGTGACATGCGCGCAGCGGATACCCTTGACCTTATTGGCCGCGATGGAAATGCCGATGCCGGTAGTGCAGATAACGATGCCGAAATCACACGCACCGGAGGCGACGGCACGCGCTACCTTCTCTCCGTAGATGGGATAGTCCACACTGTCGGTATTAAAGCAACCAAAGTCCTCGAAATCGTAGTCGTGCTCCTCCAGATAGATCAGCACATCCTGCTTCAGCAGATAGCCGCCGTGATCACAACCGATAGCAATTTTCATGATAATTTCCTCCTGATCAGTAGTTTTTGTTTACAGGGAATGGAATTCCGGTTTGCGTCGGGTATAGGTGGTAAAGTAGCGGAAGCCGCAGCTGCGCAGCAATTCCTGCGCCTCGTCAAAATGGAAGCCGATGTGCTCAGGCACATGGGCATCGGAGCCGATGGTAATGATCTCGCCGCCCATGGAGCGGTAGAGCTTCAGCACCTCCGCCTCAGGCAGGCAGCCGT
Organism: Oscillospiraceae bacterium; assembly: GCA_017416445.1. GTDB lineage: Bacteria > Bacillota > Clostridia > Oscillospirales > Oscillospiraceae > Vescimonas. The sequence continues at coordinate 29,079 of JAFQCJ010000073.1, forward strand.
TGCCGCGGTTGGCATTGCACTCAATGCCGATCCCCTTGGGGATAATGCGGCGAAAGATGTCCTCGGCCTGATGCATATGCTGAGAAAAGGTCATGCTGCGGTGATGGTGCTCGTTGATGTAGCGCAGGGGCAGCGTCATATGTCCGATGACATCAAACTTGCCCCATTCCACCAGCTTCGCCATCTCCTCCATATAGCCGTCAATGACATCGTGATAGAAATCCTCGGTGTTCTCCTCAATGAAATAGAGATCAAACGCTCCGTGGCGGCGAGCTGCCATATGGACAGAACCAATCAGAAAGTCCAGCGGCGGCGCATCGGAGAGGATCTTCTCCATCCGCTCATAGGACCAGTAGGCCTCTCCCAGTTCTGCTCCCAGACGGAGTTTCAGTCGGTCGCCGAAGCGTTCTAGCGCACGATCGAAGTGCGCCTTGGACTCTGCCCACGGAAAGTCATCACGGGGGGTATAGCCTTTCCAGTAATAGGTGTCCACATGGTCGGTGATGCACAATTCATCCATGCCGATGGCCACGGCGTGTTCTGCCAGCTGCTCCACGGTAAATTTCCCGTCAGGGGAGCAGGAAGCGTGGACATGATAATCTGCAAGATACATCAGCGTTTCTTAAAGAAGCCCTTGCCCTTCTCCTCAGTCTCCTCGCCCAGCAGCTCGCTGAACTTACGCAGGGCCTCTTTTTGCTCCTTTGTCAAATTCTTGGGAGTAGCGATATTTACCGTAATGTACTGATCGCCGCGACCGCGGCCATTGAGCACAGGGATACCCTTACCGCGGAGACGGAACATACTGCCTGTCTCGGTGCCCTCGGGCAGGTCGTACTTCACCTTTCCGTCGATGGTGGGGATCTCCAGCGTAGCACCCAGCACCGCCTGTGCGTAAGTGATGGTGCTCTGACAGTACACATCATTCCCCTCACGGCGGAACAACTCATGGGGCTTGACCATCACGGTGATCAGCAGATCACCGGCACCGCCGCCGTTCTTACCGGCGTTGCCCTGTCCCCGGAGGGAAATGGTCTGGCCATGGTCAATGCCGGCAGGGATATCTACCTTCACAGTGCGGCGCTTGCGGACATTGCCGCGGCCGCTGCACTCAGTGCAGGGCTGATGGATGATCTTACCCGTACCACCGCACTTGCTGCAGGGAGAGGTAGAGGCAAAAACTCCCATGGGCGTCTGGCGGCGCACCTGCACATTGCCGGTGCCGCGGCAGGTAGGGCAGACCTCAGGAGTAGTTCCTTCGGCGCAACCGGTACCCTTACAGGCAGAGCAGTTCTCACTGCGGTCAATGGTGATCTCCTTCTCGCAGCCGAAGGCCGCCTCAAGGAAGGAGACCGTCACGCTGACACGGATACTCTCGCCCCGCTGCGGGCCATTGCGCCGCTGCTGCCCACCGCCAAAGCCGCCGAATCCTCCGCCAAAGAAGCTGCCGAAAATATCACCCAAGTCACCGAAGTCAAAACCGGCAGCACCATCGCCCCAGCCGCTTCCCCCTGCGCCGAAGTTGGGATCCACACCGGCGAAACCGAACTGGTCGTAGCGGGCCTTCTTCTGGGGATCAGACAGTACCTCGTTGGCCTCGTTGATCTCCTTGAACTTCTCCTCAGCCTCTTTGTTGCCGGGATTCATGTCGGGATGATACTTACGGGCCAGCTTTTTATATGCTTTTTTGATCTCTTCATCCGAGGCACCCTTGGAAACTCCAAGCACCTCGTAATAATCGCGTTTTTCCTGTGCCATGATATTCTCCTAACACCACGAACAGGGACAGGGTCTCCCTGTCCCTTATTCGCCGTTTAGTTCTTACTTATTCTCGTCCTCGTCCACGACCTTATAGTCAGCGTCATAGTACTGCTGAGAGCCGTTGGGGTCGCCCTGTGCGGTGGCGTTGGGATCACCCTGGGGTGCCTGCTGCTGATAGAGTTTCTCACTCATCTGATAGAACAACTGGGTCAGCTCCTCGGTGGCGGCCTTGATGGCATCGGTATCATCACCCTTCAGGGTCTCCTTCAGCTTATCAATACCGGCCTGGATGGGAGCCTTCTCGCTCTCGGGGATCTTGTCGCCCACCTCGCCCAGCGTCTTCTCAGACTGATAGACCATCTGGTCGGCCTGGTTGCGAACTTCCACCTTCTCCTTGAGCTTGGCATCCTCAGCGGCAAACTGCTCTGCCTCCTTGACGGCCTTCTCAATGTCCTCCTTGCTCATGTTGGAGGAAGAGGTGATGGTAATGTGCTGCTCGGTACCGGTGCCCAGATCCTTGGCAGAGACATTGACGATACCGTTGGCATCAATATCGAAGGTAACCTCGATCTGAGGCACACCGCGGCGGGCAGGAGCAATGCCGTCCAGGTGGAAGCGGCCCAGAGACTTGTTGGCAGCGGCCATCTCGCGCTCGCCCTGCAGGACATTGACCTCCACGGAAGTCTGGTTATCGGCAGCAGTGGAGAAGATCTGACTCTTCTTCACAGGGATGGTGGTGTTGCGCTCGATGAGGCGGGTGCACACGCCGCCCATGGTCTCGATACCGAGGGACAGGGGCGTGACATCCAGCAGCAGCAGACCCTTGACATCACCGGTAAGCACGCCGGCCTGCAGGGCGGCGCCCAGTGCCACGCACTCGTCGGGGTTGATGCCCTTGAAGGGCTCGCTGCCGGTGAAAGCCTTGACGGCATCGGCAACGGCGGGGATACGGCTGGAGCCGCCCACCATCAGCACCTTGGCAAGATCGGAGGGTTTGAGACCGGCATCGGACATAGCCTGACGGACAGGCTCCATGGTGGCCTCCACCAGATGGCCGGTCAGCTCATTGAACTTCGCGCGGCTCAGGGTCACATCCAGATGCTTGGGACCGGTGGCGTCGGCGGTGAT
>JAFQCJ010000074.1 GCA_017416445.1 Oscillospiraceae bacterium
ATGATGCGGAAGCTATTCTGCACACGCCGATAGAGTTCTTCAGCAGTATCTTTTTTGCCCTCTGCGCTCCAAGTGGTGATGATGGAGCAAAGAGAGGAAGAAAGGATGCCCACCACGTATTTTGCCTCGTCTTCCGTGAGATCCATGTTGTCCAAATAGAACTTATAGAAGTAGCGGTTATATTTCAGATGGGTCTCATAGAGGATATCCACACGGTTTCCCTTTTGGAGAATATCGATGAGCAGATTGTGTTTCATGATCTCCTCGAAAAAGAAAATGATGGGATTATCCCCTTCGCGCCATTCACGCTTCGAAAAGGTTTCAATGAGATTTTCAAACATTCTGTCGCACAGATAGCTGACCACGTCCATCGTATTATCGAAGAGACGATAAAAGGTGGAGCGGCTGACGTAGGACTTCCTGTTGAGGTCGGAAATGGTGATATTTTCAAAATGCTGCTCCTGCAGGCAGGCCAAAAGGCCGTCTGCAATGAGATCTGCCGATTTTTTTGCACGTTTGTCGTTTGCGATATGATACATTTTTGCCTCCATTGTACAACAAGTTGTGAAACTATTGTATCATAAATCGAGATAAGATACAATAGTCTCACAACAAAACAGAAAAATTTTTAATATGCGGCAGTGATAGTCATTTCACGGGGAAGCTGAACTGCAGAGGGCAATGTTTTGTTAGATGCATTACGAGGAAGGAGACTAACGATGAGCGAAATTAAAAAGAACGAGGGAAAGCTGCTGGGCATTACGGATGAGCTTTTGGCTACTGCCTCCACTGCCCAAGCAAAAAAACGATTTGGTGAACCCCCTATTATCAAAAAGCGCATTCTAAAGCCTACCGACAAGTACAAGCACATTCTTTCTCCTCTGAAGCTGAATGACAAATTTACCATGAAGAACCGCGTAATGTGCGCACCTATGGTCTTCGGCGCCGCAGTTGTGGGCAACGACTACGGTAACGCGGCGTACGCTCCCGGCAAATATAGCAAGGTGGAAATGCCTGCTGCCGGCGGCACTGCCATGGTCAGCGTTGGCGAAATCGACATCAACAGTCGTGAGGCCAAGCGTATGCCTTTGCCTGATGTGGACTTCACCATCCGCTCCGGCGAGGCTTTCAACGCCATCAGTGAGTACGCTTGGCGCATTAAGCGCCACGGTGCCATTGCACTGCACGAACTGTGCCACTGCGGACAGATGAAGCCTGCAATTCCCGGAACGGAAATCTGGGGCCCTGTGGCAGGCCATACTCCCGATGGCGGCACCATTATCCCCTTTGACGAGGAAATGATGCAAAGCGTCTGTAACGATTTTGCCAATGCAGCGCTTTATATGCAGGATGCCGGATTTGATGGTGTCTGCATTCACGCAGGCCACGGCTTCTTGTTTACGCAGTTCCTCTCCGCCCGTGTGAATACCCGCACCGATGAGTATGGCGGCAGTCTCGAGAATCGAGCAAAGTTCCCCCTTCGCATCCTGAAGGCGATCCGCGATGTGGTGGAGCCCGGTTTCTTAATTGAAATCCGCGTCAGCGGCACTGAGGGTGTTCCCGGCGGTATGGAAATTGAGGAAGTCGCCCAGTTTATCCAGATGTGCGAGGGGATCATTGACGGTGTCCACATCTCCAGCGGTCTCTACGATGGCGTTTTTGAGGATAACTGCTGCATGCACAGCGTGTTCTGCTCCCACGCCTATAACGCCGAGCGCGCCGCCTATGTGAAGGCACGCACCTCTCTGCCTGTGGGCTTGATTGGCTACATCAACGATCCCGACTTGGCTGAGAGCCTGATTGCAGACGGTAAGTGCGACTATGTTGTCCTTGGTCGTCAGCTTATCGCCGATCCCGATTTCGTTCACAAGCTGGAAGAGGGGCGTGAAAAGGAGATCCGTAAATGCATCGGCTGTGTCAGCTGCTTTGAGTTCCCCGATCCCGAACAGAACATCCCCTTCGATGGTGTGATGCCTTGGCTGAAGGTAGGTAATTGCGCCATCAATCCTCAGGCAAATATGCTCAAATCCATTGAGGAGCTGCCCCGCCCCGAGGCTGCACGCAAGGTAGTTATTGTCGGCGGCGGCCCTGCCGGTATGCAGGCTGCCATTACCGCACACGATCGCGGTCACAAGGTTGTGCTGATGGAGAAGAACGCCCGTCTTGGCGGCACGCTGTTCTTCGCCGAGGTGGATGTGGACAAGGGCGAGCTGGCCACGCTGGTTGAAACCATGACCTATGAGCTGAGTCTGCGTGATGTGGATGTTCGCTTGAACACTGTTGCCACCGCCGAGGCAATCAATCAGGAAAATCCCGACATCGTGATCCTTGCCGTGGGCGCTCATGCAAAGACACTGCCCATCGCCGGACTGGACAACGCCATTCCTGCACTGGATGTCTATCGCGGTGCTGAGATTGGAAAGCGTGTGGTCATGGTCGGCGGCGGCCTTGTCGGTACGGAGACAGGTCTGCATCTTGCCAAGACCGGCCACGATGTGGTGGTTGTTGAAGCACTGTTCCGTCTGGCACACGAGAGCTGCGGCCTGTATCGCGCTCAGCTTATGGAGCAGCTCGGTCGCGCCGGAATCGCCTCCCGCGTAAAGACCCGTTGTGCTGAAATTCGTAAGGACGGTGTTTTGGTACTGGACGAGAACGGCACAGAGGAGTTCATCCCTGCCGATACCGTGATTTATGCTCTTGGTATGGAGCCTAACAGCACCGATGAGCTGGCAAAGGTCAATGCCCCCGTTGTAAAGATCGGTGATTGCAGCAAGGTGGCTAAGATCGGTGAGGCCATCAAGGGTGGTTTCCAGGCTGCCATCGACATTCTCTAAATACATCTGCAAAAATTAAGCAAAGGAGAGTAGGCTGATGAAGATTGTTCCCTTAGCTCCCGGTGCGGAGAAAAAGAGCTACTATAAGTACATCCACGAGCCTCTGGCGCTGCTCAGCGATGAGAAGGTCAAGAGCTTGAAGACTCTGCGGGATGACCCGGCAAACACGCTGGAATTTGCCGACAGACATGAGATCCTCTCCCCCGATTTTGTCCCCAGAGCCTCCGGCTGCTACATGTTGAAAACCGGCGGTCTCTTAGTCAGCAGTACGGTGGAGGTGCCCGACATCACCAAGGAGATGATGGATTGGTGGATGGTGTGGCATCAGTTTGACCACCTGCGCTATGCCCTGTGGGATCCCCGCGATCACTACGATGTGAAGGTCACGCCGGAAACGCGGGCAAGATTGCTGGATGAGAGCAAGCCTTACATCGAGCGCCTGTGGGGCACGCCCAGCTATGTGCTGGAGTCCTTCAACGGCGAAAAGCCTGCAAACACCACCATCTGTTTCTGCGATCCTGCAGAGCTGGGCTATGATAAGAGCGTGCTGGGCACAGAGAATTGCTACAGCATGATCTGCACAAAGGACATTGTGAAGAAAGGCCCCTTTACCTTCCCTGTGGTCATGACGGAGATCCTGCGAAAAGGCCCCAACGGCAAGAACATCTGGGTGGCCAACTGGTGGCTCGGCTGCACCAGAGAGGGAGATACCGATGTGGCAGGCAAGATGCCTGTGCGGAAGTTTATCGCAAAGATGGTCTCCGCGCTGGCAGTTCACAATCAGATCGAGATGCCCCATCTGAACAAAGTGTTACCAAAACTGTACGCAGAGTACAAAGATAAAAATCTTGAAGACGAAGTATAAGGAGGAGCACACAATGAGAAAAATGGAAGCTGATGTTGTCGTCATCGCAGCAGGCTTGTCCGGCATGGCAACCATCGTGCAAGCCGCAGAGAATGGTCTGAAGGTCGTGGCACTGGAGAAGGCATTCACCACCGGCGGTGCTGCCAACATGGGCATGGGCCCCCTTGGTATCGGCACCAAGTATCAGCGCATGCAGGCCTATGACCTGACCCCCGGCGAGATTTTCCGCCAGCACATGAACTTCGTCCACTGGAACGCAGACGCCCGTCTGGTGCGCGACTATTACTTCAAGTCCGCAGATACCATTGAGTGGCTGGAGTCCATGGGCGTGGAGTTCTTCCCTCCCGGTGCAACCTATCCTGTTCCTGAGCGTATGCGCGCATACGCCTCCACCTTCCCCACCGGTCACTGCGTGAAGCCCGAGGGCGGCGGTATGCCCGGTCCCAGATGCGCTGCTACCATGATCAAGCGCATGACCGAGAGAGCCGCTGAACTGGGCGCTGAGATCCTGCTGCAGACTCCTGCACAGAAGATCATCATGGAAAACGGTAAGGCCGTGGGCGCTATGGCAGTGGACAAGAACGGCGAAGAGGTGGAGGTCCGCGCCAAGGCCGTGGTCATCTGCACCGGCGGCGCAGGCGATAACCCCGAGATGATCAAGGAGCATATGGGCTACGAGTGGGGCAAAAACCTCTTCTCCTTCCGTATCCCCGGCATCAAGGGCGAGGGCATCAAGATGGCTTGGGAGGCCGGCGCAGGCGCTACGCCTCTGAGCATGGAGCTGATGTATCAGTGCCCCGACAATATGTCCGTATTTACCTTGGACGGCGCTTTCAGATCTCCCGACCTGTGGGTCAACTTGGAGGGTGAGCGTTTCTTCGAGGAGGCCACCTGCATTAACTCCACCTTCACCGGTAACGCCATCAAGCGCCAGCCCGGCAGCGTGGGCATCTCCATCCTCGACTCCGCTATGGTCAAGAAGTATAAGAAGCACGGCCCTGCCTTTGTTGACCATGTCCATGGCTTTGCTTGCTTTGCCAACTTTGAAAACGATGTGGACACCGCCATCGCCAACGGCTATCAGTACGTCTACAAGGCCGACACGCTGGAGGAGCTGGCTGAGAAGATGGGCGTGAACAAGGAGCGTTTCCTGCAGACCGTCGAGGAGTATAACGGCTACTGCGAGAGCAACTGTGATACCTACTTCGAAAAGGAAGCCAGATACCTCAAGCCTGTGGTCAAGGGCCCCTTCTATGCACTGAAGTTCTACATCGGCGCCTACGGTACGCTGGGCGGCATCAGTGTCAACCACCGCATGGAGGTTCTCGACAAGGAGGGCAAGGTCATCCCCGGTCTGTACGCAGCCGGTACCGACACCTGCACCATCTTTGGCGACACCTATCCCTTCACCCTGGGCGGCAACACCATGGGCTACTGCCTCAACACCGGCCGTATCGCTGCTGAGACCATTACTGATGCACTAAATAGCTAAAAGAAGTATCTTTCCTCATTAAAGCGGCGCACTCCTGTCATGGGGGTGCGCCGCTTTTTTCTGCAGAAGAACCAACTCCCAAGTCTGCATGGGGGGAGATGAAATCATCCGCGAAGCGGATACATCTTTCCTTCTTCCCTATTCACTATTACCTATCACTTCCAAAAATCGGCTGCGGAGAGGAGTGAAAAGTGAAGAGTGAGGAGTGAATAAGTAAATCGGCAAACCTCTGACGAGATTTGCCGATTTTTGGTGGAGGCGAGGGGTCGACTCCCCTCTTGCAGAAGAACCAGCTTCCAAGTCTGCATGGGGGGGGGCTAGCGCCCGCAGGCGCTGTGCGAGAGCGCAACCGCACGAAGTGCGGCTCTTAGCGCGGAGCTGAGGGTAGACGGCCTCGCTTTTAATCTTCTCCACCAAAAACAAAGCCACCCCGAAGGGTGGCTTGTTTTTGGTGGAGGCGAGGGGAGTCTCCCGCGGGCTAAAAAACAGTCCACCGGACTGTTTTTTGCGCTCTGCGGAGCGCCGCCCTGTTCGACTCCGTGCCTGCAAGCCAAAAAAACACCGCCCACCAACCTACCGGCTGGTGGGCGATATTTTTCTGGCAACCTAGTGTATCTATTAGAGCTATTTCAATCATCAGAAGTAACTCTCTTCACTCGGATACTTTTTCTTTAACTTTTCCCGTAGTAATCCGAAATCGGCGTTCCTAAAGTTGAGATTCTCATACCTTTCCCGCAAGTGGATAATGAAGTCCTGAATGTTTCTAAACTTTTCGTTCCTTTGATTAGTCTCTCCTTTTATAAAGCGGGCAATAGCATCATTGATTTCCCATACTTCAGATGTCGCAACTCCATAATTTGGATGTGAAAGAAGATTTTCATAAATTCTTTTTAGTGGCCCAAACATCGGCTTTGGGGATTGAACATGATATGTCATTAGTTGGCGGGCAAACAGAATCAGCAAAAGCATTTGATAATTATCTTGGCGACGACCTTCACCACCACCGCCGCCACCATTTCCTCCTCCGCCATTGCCGTCATTGAACAGCCTTAGTAATCTAGGCACCGCGATACCTGCACTTTTCGCTAGTTCGCGCCCCTCCGTTATACCAAAAACAGGAAAATAACAAACACCTTTCTTCCGATCCACAACACGAAAGATAATGAACTCATCTTTTATTGTCCGCTGCCCAAAAGCATAACTATCAACTTTTTTTCCGGGCAATAATGCCTCATGCGCTTCAATTGTAATTTCGAAACCTGCTTCGAGCATGCTCTTACGCGCCTCTCTGCTGCAGCAATACTCTCTCTTGAATCTTTCTCTCTCTTGATTATTTGCCTCCCTCATTTGACACCTCTCTTTACGCTGCATTTGCTTTTTTGGTAGGTTTTTTCCAAAACTAACAGAAAAGGCTGCCGCCAGGCAGCCTTTTAGTTTACTTTTTGTCGCTGCCACACAATCATATCATCCTCCCCTCCCTACTACAATGGGGTAGGGAGCACCATCCTTAAAAATTTTCTAGAATTTGTTTCTCACACCTCGAGGCACAAATGGCTCTCGATCGCGCGCTCTATATCCCTCTGCTGGATGCCGATGTACTTTTGCGTTACCGCGGCACTGCTGTGCTGCAGCAGCTGCTGCACAAGAGCGATGTTATAGCCGTTGTTCCGATAGATCTCGGTAGCATAGAACTTGCGAAAGCTGTGGGTACTGATCCCCTCATAGCCGAGATAGTCGCAAACCATGTGCAACGCCTTCTGCACCGCACGTTCCGTCAGCGGGAAGATAACGGCATCTGCAGGGATGTTATTATCCATGCAGTAGCAGCGAATGAATTGATACAACGCCAGGGGAACAGTAAACACACGAGCTTTGCCTGTCTTCTGTTCAACGATCGAGAGGCGATAGCGCTCACCATCCTTTACTATATCGCAAAGGTGAAGTTTCAGGATATCCGATATACGGATTCCCAAGTTCGCCTCCAACATAAGTGCGGTGGCAATGCGCACATTTGCCCGGAAACCAGAGAAGCCACTCTTCATGGTTCGAATGATTTCCTCGTACTGCTCCTTGGTCAGCGCAAGTGTTTTTTTGTTCATAAAAGCCCTCCAAATACGAACTATTGTTGTTGAAAATACGAACTTTTCCGCATTTTCTTCTAAAACCCGCTTAAACAGGGGATTTTACTGTTCGTATTTGTGTTCTTATACGAACAGATTACATTTTTTCTCTCTTTCCGGTTGGGTTAATCATTTCTCTAACACTCTTTCTTTTCATCATTTTCTATCGCTTCATTAATTGCTCTAACAATGAATCCATTTGTTGATTCGCCATGGCGTATAGCGTGCTCTGTAATTATTGCTTTGCGCCCCTTTGGAAGCCGTAGTAAAAGCTTGTCAATTTTCTCTGCCTCATATTTTTTAATCGCACGATCTTCTGCTTTAGTTCTCGCCATATATCTCCCCCTCTCTCCTTTTTAAATAATACCTAGTCCTAGTGCAAAAGTCAACAAAATAATATACGATTGCGTATTTACCCTTGACATACGATATCGTATATATTACAATATAACCATAGAAGTGATATCGTATACGTACGCATAGCGCATTTTATGGTTTATAAAAAGACAGGAGGATATGATGGATCAAAAATTACCGCACCAGCCTATTGCTGGTCTCGTGCAGGGACTTGTCTTTGACGGATATTATCTTCTGAACGACATCCGGGTTAAGATGAGTCGGGCCGGAAACCCTTATCTCTCCGGATCCCTGATGGATACAAGCGGCAACATTCCGGTTGTCATCTGGAATTACACCGGAGAAATTACTGCTGATGATGCTGGCAAAGTTGTCTTTGTTGACGGGACTGTTGACGAATACAATAGCGCTCTGCAGGTTGTGGCTAAGTGTCTTGTTCTCGCTAACGAGGGGGATGAAGCTTTTTTTGATACAAAGGATCTACTTCCCTTTGCTCAGGTGGATTGCCAGCAGTGTCTCGTGGAGGTTCGCCGCATGCTGGAAAGCTTGGATGACCGGGACTATCGAGAAATTGCCTTGGCTCCTCTTAATGTGTTTTCCGATATCTTAGAAACTCTGCCTGCCGCAAAGTCCATTCACCACGCCTATCTCGGTGGGTGGCTTGTACATACCTATGGAATGATGACTATCGCAGATCAACTCTGCAAAACACGCAGCTGCTACCATAACATCAACCGTTCTCTTTTGATTGCCGGCTGTTTTCTCCATGATATTGGCAAAATCGATGAGTTCAAACGCTCTGAGTACGGGCTTGTTGCAGATTACACTGTGTGTGGGAAACTCATTACCCATCCTGTTTTAGGCGCCTTTCTGCTCCAATCTGTGGTAGCTCTGCATCCTGTCGACAAAATTAGGCAGTTGCAGCACATTATCCTTTCCCACCACGGACAGCCGGAATATGGCGCGGCTGTCCTGCCTCAAACCATTGAGGCCGAAATCGTGCATTACCTTGACGGCATTGATAGTCGGCTCGACATCTATACCGCAGCTTTGTCGAAGACTAAGGAGGGGAATTTTAGTGAGTATATTCGTGCACTGGATAAGCGCATTTATCATGTGCCCGTATAAATGCAGTAATGTTGGACCTGTTTTCTTTCGGGGTGATGTGTTTCACCCCCCATAAACTATTTTGTCATGGAAATTTTCATTGATCTAACCCAAGAAGAACGTAGCATAGCCGATACCTATGCAAAGGCTCATTCACTGGCCTTGGAAGATGCTTTTAAGCTGGCACTCTTTGAGAAGATCAAAGCCGAACGCGAATGTGTGCCGGCAGACAGCACCTCTGAAGACTTCCCCGCAATCGATCTCAACACAGGGAATAGCTGCGAGCGGAATCGTCAACTTGCCGAAGATTCTTGGCTATCAGATGCTCTTGTCGGAGTATTAGGCTCAGATAAAGAAGACGCGGATGGTAGCGAAAATGCGTAGTTGCCAGCGTCTAAGGTATGTATTTCGAAAAGGAAACGAGAGAAGAGATCATCTGTTCTCGTTTCTCTTTGGTTATGGAAGCCACCGATTCTGTCTGTGGAGGTCGTCCACAAAAAGCACCTGCGATATAGAGCCGACTAAGCATCGGTTCTATATCGCAGGTGTTATTCTTTACATCGAGGGAAGCCACACTCTATCTGTTATCATCCTGCTCGTCGTCTCCTTCGATGATCGCTCGTATAGCCGCGCATTCCACTCAGCTTTGATCGGTTCATGAAGACCTTCTCTCATTCTAGACTTGTAACAGGAGCAAAACCAGATATATCAGTATAGTTCATATTGTGCTTAAACAGCGTAAGCGTGTCAGAAGGATCAATGTAGTCGAATTTGACCTTAGATAGATTTCCACGATCAAAATCTACGGAGATGATTGTATTGCCACTTAACACAGTATGAACGAGAGTATGTGATACAGGCAGAAGAGCAAACATATCACGCGCGATACGAATACATACACTGCAAATATAGTCTTGCAAAAGATTGTTATACTCCGTTGCACTTAACTGTCGTTTAGCTGATCTCAAAGCGTTTTCATTTACGGTGAATTCGACTTCAATCTTACTAGGATTATCAGTTCCAAATTCGAAATTCCCTCCGTATGCAATGAGGTCGTCTAAGGGATTTACTTCATAAATCAGCTGCAAATAGGTATCAATGTCGCCTGATAGGACTTTAGAGGCCATGGAGTGATAATACTGCCACATCCCCTGATTATAGGATTCATCAGGGGGCAGCGGGGACACCAGAACTTCAGTCCAATCAATAGAGTCGTCGCTTAATTTGTGGATAGACTTCAGAGATGTCGTGTCAAGCTGTGCTGAAATGATATTAGGGTGCACCGGAATACCCTGGACATATCTGAGTAACTTTATTATAACATTTAAATGCTTCCGAGCAAGATAACGGAAGAGAGCTGTCACTAATGTCCGACAGGTTGCGATATAGTACGGAGGCAGCTGCGATATGACTACAGATTGACAATTATCCTTTCATTGATCTCTTCGCTGTGCATAGACGGATCGCTTCTCTTTTTCCGCGGTCTCTCCCGGCTGCGACACACCTGCTTTCGCTATAGCATAGGGTTCTTTGGTGGAGCAGGATAGGGCAATACCCATTCTCTCCCCCACGCAATTCTTAGCCAAATAGGCCACGACCCCTTCTTTTTTAAAAGGCAGAAATGGCGTAACCATGCGGGTTTCGGGGTTTTTTAATGGGTAATATTACTGGGGTATTCTCAACTGTTATATTACCAACTTATAAGGGCATTTTTAGCGCATTTTTTTCGTTCTAGCTTCTTGTAAATGGGTAATTTTACTTGTGTTGTCATTTTTTTGCGTTTTTCGCAGATTATTTAATTTTTAATGTGGGTTCCCTCCTCATGTCAAATTACCCATTTAACCAAGGGAACCCTTGTTAAGTAATATTACCCACTTCCAACATTAAAAACCGCGTGTTTATGCGGTCTTTTCGTGGGTTCCCTCTTCCATGCTCAAAAGGGGAACCCACGCGGATTCCTCAGTATTGTAATTTTATAACTTTTGAGCAATAAAAGTTTGATAAAATCGCTATTCAAGGGTAGTGCCATGCTACTCTTCTGGGAGCAAATGGTTTTATCCGATAAGCAAACTGATATCAGGTCTGAAGAGAAAATTAGCCTCCTCAACGGTCTTTGCTTTTTGACAAGACATCCCAATTCTCCACGCTTGTTTGCATAAATAAAAACGGAGGAACGCTCATGTGTTCCTCCGTTTCCGTTTAGCGAATGAAAATGAATTAACCACTCATTTTTCTTCTCTTCTTTTTATCCTGTGTCGAACTTAGTCTCTAGGGATATTCTCCAGATTAGAAATAACAATTTCTTCTAAAATTTCCTCTTTTTGAAAATCACATAAAACGAGAGAACGATATCCTGCGCTTTCGCCCACTTTTTTTCCATAAGCTTCTTGCTGCATCACAAATTTTGCAACTTCAGCAAAGACGGCAGCGTTCGTGTATACAATAGAAATTCTATCGTTTGGCTGAATCGAACTCATATGATCGTAATATGAAAACATGTTCGACATAGTCTGCCGCGACCTTTCACGGTCAAGTTTCGCCGATCCTAACGTGAATAGCCAGCGTCTTTCTCCACTATAAAAGCAGATTGTATCATAAGAGCTACCCCAATACTCCGGATCAAATTTGTATTCGAGACCGCATTTCAAGAAGTGCTTTTCAGCCGCACGCTGCACAAACACAAGTTGTCTTTCTCGCTGATACCTGTTGCTTATGAATCGCAATGATGTTGCTGTTCTCGCTACAGTATCGATATCAACAGTAGCCAAGCACTCTGTCAAAGTAGGGATCCACGCCTCGCGCACTTCGTGATCGTCTCTGTTATCGCTATTCACTAAGCGGGATAACGTTACAGGTGAGACTTTTAGAAGCGATGCGACTTTTGCTTGTGAAATCGAAGGTTTTGCGAGCGACAACACTGCCAGCAGCACTCTTAAATCCACATTTTTCCATAAGTGTCGCTCACCTTTCCGCATTTCTGTCAGACTATTCTCTTGCAATTCAAAAAACTCTTCAGGGCCCACACACCTTCACCTCCACTAAAATTACCTCTATCATACCACAGAAATAGCAAAAATGCAAATTTTTGTTAATTTTGATATTTTCCCCTTGCATTGTCGCAAAAGTCGTGATATTATCAAAAAAAGATATTATTGCTATCGTATTTGCTAATGTACCGACTATTCGGAGGTTTTATGTGCCAAATCATTGTCAACGGCAAACGATGCCAAATTCTTAAAGACACACTTGACCTCTCCGTTCCGGTAAACACCGCCTTAGTCGACCTCCAACTGAAGCGGAAGGATTCTGCAAGTTCCCTTTGCTACTACGCCCGCCATTTCTGTGGTTATCTGCTGGGCAAAGGTATCACCGATCTCGCTGATGTGACCGCGGCAGATCTTCGATTCTTTGCAGAGGAACTGGTTTCTGCTGGGAAAAGCGCAGCGGTGGTGAACGCCTATGCCTCTCTTATCGGGGAAATCTTCAATGCTTTTATTGAATTAAACGGACACCCACACTCCACCCTTTTAAAGGGTGATGCCGCGTTCGCTGCCGGTGGGCGAGGCACGAAACGGCGTAACAACTTCACCCTCGCTGCCACAATCATTCGTCGCAAAGTTAGCAAGAAAGAGCGCCGCCAAAAGACAGCGATGATAACATATACCAAGTGGTACACACCCGAAGAAGTTCAGCTTGTCGCTCAAACACTTTCTCTTCGCGACCGCTGCATCTTTCTGCTTTCCATCGAGACCGGATATCGAATTTCATCTGTTCTGTCCATTTTCGCTACCACAGAAAACATCAAAAACGGTTTTGTCGAGGAGACCTTCTCAAAAACAGGCACCACCCATGCTGCAAGAATCAGCCCCACGCTGCAACGATATTTAGCTGAATATATGGCAACAGAGCGGCGCAGAGTTGTAGAAAAGATCGATAAGGACAACGAGTACCTCTTCCTAACCAGTAAGGGTAAAAACGCCGGAACTCCCGTTTCCTACAATGCGTTTTATATCGCTTTGAAAAGTGCGGAGAAGAAAATCCATGAGGCACATCCCGACAAGCAGGATATGGTGTTGCATACCCACGCGGGAAGATCTACTTTTTTCAACAGGCTCATGCATCACAATCTCGAGCAAAAACAGGCAGGAAAAGAGTGCTTATCCGACAGCCAAATCTGTCATTTAATGGACTGGTCCAGCATGGATTGCCTTGAGGCCTATTATGATTTCCAAGAGCGAGCCCTGCCGCCCACGCCGCTATACGAGGACTTTTTACAAAACTAGAAAAGGAGAACAACATGCGAAACATCACCATCGAACATCACAATTCCCACAACTTCATCGTGTTGCTCGATGGCGTTCCTGCTGAGCTGTCCTATCGTAATTTCGGTGGTCGAGGTGTAGTCGAAGCCTTGGGTAAGGATGGCTTGGTGCAACTGATCAATGAGGCTGAACAAACGCTCATCGCCCAAGACTTCTCCGCCGGCTGTCAGCGGATTTTCCAAACCATCGGTGTCAGCAACGCCATGGAAATTCTGCGGGTATGCTGTGGGGATGCGTTCCTCTCCTATTGGAATGCACTTCTTTTCCGTCGAAAGGCGTTGGGACAGGGGCACTCCTTCCGTAGCATGCTGAAACTCGTCACCGGCACGAAGGCCACTCTTGCTCAGAGCGACAGTCCCTTCGTGGAAGAACTTCGCACACTCTGCAAAGAGGTGCAGCGCGGAACCTTGGAAATGCCTACTTCCGCTCTTACTAACGAAGAGGTCTGTGACGAAAGTATTCGTGTTTCATTCCTCTTTCAGGACAACAATTCCCTCGTATTCGCTGTCAATGGAACGGATGTGTCCCTCTGTACACGAAAAATCAGTGCTCTCAAAACTCCTGCCGATGTGCTCCGTGCAGCGCAGGCTATACGAGAATCGGTTCTCTCCCACGGGGAGCTCATGCCACATATCACCCGTTGGGGCGGCAGCTTCGTCTTTCGCGTTCTATATGCTGTGTGCCCGCAGGAAACCGTAGACTACTTCCGCGACTACGCGCAGAAGCAGCTGGAGAGCCGTATTCCCCTCGATCCAAGAAAAGCGTTGAAGGAACTGGGTTTTCCCTTTAATGACCGTTATCTCACTCCTTTCTGCCACGAGCTGCTGTCTGCCCTCGAGCAGCACAAAGCCATTACAGAAACTATTCTGGCCGCGGGCAATCTCCACGCAATTCGCTCCTTTTCGGATAAATGGCTGCTTTACTTCCCGAAAAACCTCACTATCCATTACAGGCAGTTGAACTTTGAGACCATCAGCCACCCCGCATTGCGAAAAGAGGCTGCGCAATTCCTGCAGTCTTTCGTCTCTGCAGCCGGTGAAGTTGATGTGCAGCAGATTGCGCGATATTTTTACCTCCTTCGCAGCGGTCTGAATGCTCTTGCTGCCACACCTGTTGACTCCATCAAGGAAGTATCTCTTCCCCATGTCAGACTCATCAAATCGCGGCTCGACTGTACCTTTGACCGTTCAGCAAACCACATCTCTGAGGTGCTGCAGGCGCTGGGCCGCATGTATCATTGGGCATCTCCCCAATGCGCAGCCGATAAGAATCCCTTCTGGTGCATCTCCATCCCCAATAAGGGAGCATTCCTGCAAACGACGGACCCAGCGAATTCCGTGGCATTGGCATTGACCGCCGAGCACATCGACGAACTTCCCGATTATGTACAGATCGCCCATCAACTATTTTTGGTGACGAGCGCTCGCGCCTACGATGTTTTTCATGTCAGGGTATCCGAATTGGAATTTTCCGAGGATGGCGCAGGCTATCTTCATTTTCAGTCCAGCAAAAATTCTCGTCGGATGCGGTTTCAGCTCCCTGCTCCACTGGTGGCGCAACTAAAAGAATACATCAAAAAAACCGCAGCACTCCGTGAGCGTTCCGGCGAGGACTATCTCCTACTCTACGAGCCTACAGGCAGACGCAGCGACAGCGCTTGTAAACCTGTTCTTCTTTCCTACGCGACCTACAATTATTACATCAACAAGCTCATCGCTCGTTATGCCCCCGCTCTCTCCTTGACTACCCGTAGCATTCGGGCAGAGGTGGGTCGGCGCTACCATAGTGAGGGGTTATCCAGTTCCCAAGTGGCGATAGCCCTCGGGAACACTCCCGCAGTGGCAAAGCGGCATTATCGCACTCTTTCACCACGCGACGAGGCTGAGCTTCATCATCGCCGATACGCCACATTCTTTGCTGTACCACCAACATCGGAGGCAACTACGCCGCATCCCATGTGGGGCAGCTGCGACAGCACCAGCTGTCTGCACAGAGGCAATTGCCACGCCTGTCCCTATCTTCACACAACAGAGGTGAGTCCCTATGTCCCTTCCTCAAAAAGCTCCTGATCTTAGTAGTCACGAAGAAAGTTGGAGCGTAGTAGAAAATCCCGCGTCCACTCCCCTGCTCTCCGATGAGGCTTATTTTACATACGGACAAACTCTGTCCGCGTATTGCGACAACTCTATTGACGAAAGCAAGTGGGTAATTCCCTTTGCCGATGGCATTCGCCGCACTTCCGTTTCTTTTGAAAATCTCCCTGTGACAGGTGAAGACCTGCGGCTCATCAAGGCTTACATCGTGGATACGCTTTCCCACTACTCCTCCCCTTCCACCTGCTCGTCTAAAGTTAAAAGTCTTTCGTTCCTTTTTGCTTTCCTGCAGGAAAAAGGCCTTCGGGTAACGATGCTCTCTACACCGCTCCTTCATATCTTCCGCATCTGGCTTGACGAGATCGACTCCTTGTCGACAGCGAGAAAAAACACCATCGAGAGCGATCTTTTCGGATTTATCGCCTTCCTTCGAGAGCGTGGGCTGCTTCGTCCCGCCCCGATCATGCCGCTCCGTCCCAGACCCACTCCTCCCAGTAACATTAGGCGAGCGCCAGATCGGTATACGATGTCGCTGCTCGATGCGTATTTTTCTGACTTTTCCAATGCCATCCCAACCGCATACCGCTGTCTTTATCTGCTACTGCGAATGATCCCTAGCCGTGATCACGAGGCCCTGTCAATGATGATAGACGGTCTCACTGTCAGCGAGGATCTAATGGAGATCAGTTTCCCCACCCATAAGGAGACGGCTAATCATCGCGGCGTCGAGGTCAAGCATCACCGCTACGCCGACAAGTATCCCGAAAGCCTTCTCCTACGTAGCTTGCAGGAACAGAAAGAATATGCGTTGAAGTGTCAAAAGCGCATTGAAGAAGAACGTTTCAAAGGTCGCTTGATGGTATCGCCCCGCCATCCGAAAAGGTTGGTTACTGCTGACGAATTCAATGCCTTTTTAGAAGAAGTGTGTGAGGATCAAAACATCACCGACGCCCATGGTAAGCCCACGAAAATCACCATGTATTCCCTGCGCCATGCCAATGGCGCGGAGATGGCTTCCTCCGCTGAGTTCAGCCGAGAGGAATTCACCCGTGCCTTCGCCCACAATTCCCGCTATTCCGATGACAGCTATAGTTACGCCAGCAAACACGATGAGCTGTGCGCTACGGCACCGCATACGGAAGCGGTTCGCAGTGCGCTGACCTCTTCGACTGTCGAAGATAGTCCCGCGCAGTTGGTCTCGCCGGTGCGTATGAGGAGAATGCAGGCCGACACTCAAACGAAATTGATCGGTGCAACCTCCCTTTGCCAGGAGAAGGGTTGTGAGCCGCAGTTTTCGCACTGCGTCTCCTGTGAAAGTTTTCGCCCTGATCCGCAGTACCTCGCTGAGGCAGAGCAGTGCTGTGCGCTGCTCCAACAGAGAATTGAGCAGTGCCGCACTGCGGGTGACAGTGAGGCATTGCAGTTTAATGAGCGGCAGCTCGCTGCATACACCATGTTCATCCAGCGCGCCACCACACTGTAAAGGAGGTGTAGTACAGTGGCCGGAAGACCTGTAAATGAGTCGCAGCGCGAAGAGCGCAGACGAGAAGTAGATACCGCCATCGCGGTCATCAAGAGGCGAAACCAGCCTGTGACCAAAAAAGCCATTGCTGAAGAGATGGGCATCACGATCCAAAGCCTTTACGGTGCAGGTTTTTTGGCCCAATACGCCAAGGAGCTGGAGCAAGCCGGTGTGATCATCAAGGAGCGCGGCAATGCCGCGCCATTGACAGCCGCAGAAGTGAAGTCCTTGGAAAAACAGAATGCCTCCCTCCAGAAAGAGAATGGTCGTCTTAAAGAAAAAATCAGCAACCTGGAAAAGGTGATTGCTGATAAAGACAAGGAGAACGCCGACCTCACTGAACAGTTGGAAATTGAGCGGGGTAACACCTTCCTGAAGAAAAAAGCGGAGTTCGCCTCCCGCCATATCTGAACAAAAAATTGCCGCAACGGAGCATTCCGTTGCGGCAATTAGCTTTAATGAACTTGTGCAATTTTTGTTAATTTTGGCTCGCTAATTAAAGTTAATTCGTTTTTCCTCAAAACTGCCACGGACGCAGGCAGCGACGGGAGCTTCATTAACTTTAATTTTCAAGCAAATCTATTTTACACAAGTTAACATTGGTGGAGGCGAGGGGAGTCGAACCCCTGTCCGAAAGCATTTTAACAGGACTTTCTCCGGGCGCAGTTGCGATTGAAACATTCCCTCCATGCAGCGGCACGCAACAGACGATGCACTTCAGTAGAGTCATGATGCGTGGGCGGGGCAACTCTTACCCGCCTCACGGACGCCACCTTAACGACGCCTTCCCCGGCCGGTGGCCGCTCCGGTTCAGACGGTCACTGCTTAGGCAGCGACGGCAACAGTCTTAGTGTTGTCAGTTAATTTTAAAGTACCCGTTTTATGGTGGTCAGGCGCCACCGCCCGCTTATCCTGCCTCCACACCCCCGTCGAAACCGGTACGCCCCCGTGTTTCAATTAACAGTTAATCATTAACAATGAACAGTTATGGGTTGTTGGCAAGGTGCGCTCCTTCTCCCGAGCCTTCCCGAGAGAAGGAAGCGCTGTGGTGTTATCTTTTTTCCTGTAACAAATACCTGTTAATTGTTAACTGTTACTTGTTACTTGCGCTGAGCGCACGCTCAGCGCTCCGGCAGCTTCTCGGGAGAGGGATACGCCACGCCGTGGGTATCCACCCGGACGGAGACCATCACCTGGGGCTTCTTGGGCATATTGTTCATCATGTTCCGGGGGACGGAGGCGATGCGGTCCACTTCCTCCATACCCTCCAGCACCATACCGAAGGCGGCATACTGGCCGTCCAGATGGGGGGAGTCCTTGTGCATGATGAAGAACTGGCTGCCGGCGCTGTCGGGGATCATGGTACGGGCCATGCTGAGAACGCCCCGGGTGTGTGCCAAATCGTTCTGGAATCCGTTGGCGGTGAACTCGCCCTTGATGCAGTAGCCGGGGCCGCCCATACCGTTGCCGTCGGGGCAGCCGCCCTGGATCATAAAGCCGTAGATGCAGCGGTGGAAGATGAGGCCGTCGTAGTAGCCGGAGTTGGCCAGCTCGATGAAATTATACACGCTCTGGGGCGCGATGTCGGGGTAGAGCTCGGCCACGATCTTGGCGCCGGACTCCATCTCAATGGTTGCAATAGGATTGTTCGCCATGGTGATTTTCTCCTTTTTCTATCGTAAATGGTTCTTAAAATCGCTGTGTCTGAAGCCTCTCCCTTCGGGAGAGGTGGCTGCCCGAAGGGCAGACGGAGAGGGTGACGGGGAAAACACAACTTGCCGGTGCTGTGGTCATTCCCCTCTCAGCCTCGCTACGCTTCGGCAGCTCTCCCGGAGGGAGAGCCTTTCGTGGACAATCAATACCTATCTTTCCTTGCCCGCTCCATTTCTCTTTTGGCATCCCGCTCGGCAATGGACTGGCGCTTGTCGTAGTTCTTCTTGCCCTTGCATACCCCCAGCTCCACCTTCACCCGGCCATCCTTGAAATACACGCTCAGAGGGATGAGAGCGTAGCCCTCCAGCTTCTGCTGCTGATGGAGCTTGCGGATCTCCCGCCGATGCATCAAAAGACGCTTGGGGCGGTCGGGGTCGTGGTTGAAGATATTGCCCTTTTCATAGGGGGAGATGTGCATATTGTGGACATACAGCTCGCCCTCTTTGGTCACGGAGCCGTAGCTGTCCTTCAGGTTCAGTGCGCCCAGGCGGATGGACTTGACCTCCGTGCCCCGCAGCTCGATCCCTGCCTCCCACTTCTCCTCCACAAAGTAGTCGTGGTAGGCCTTACGGTTCTGGGCCGCCGTCTTGATGCCGCCCTTACCCATGTGCATCTCCTCCTTTCCATCAGGATACATGATGGAGTATACCACAGTTTTCCCGCCGTTGCAAGGGGAGAACCTGTCGGGTTATGTAAACCTTTTGTGAATAGCGGCACTGTTGCCCTTTTTAGGGCAACAAGGCGGGGTCTGTCCCCTCTTTGTGAAATCCATTCCACACAGGGAGGTCATCTACATGAAGCTGCACATTGACAGACCCAATCCCCGGCAGGCGGAGTTTTTGTCCGCCACAGAGAAGTACATCGCCTTCGGCGGTGCCCGTGGCGGCGGCAAGAGCTGGGCCGTCCGCACCAAGGCAAAGCTCCTGGCCCTGCGCTACGGCGGCATCCGTCTGCTGATCCTCCGCCGCACCTACGCCGAGCTGGAGAGCAATCACATCCGCTTTCTCCGCCGGGAGCTGCAGGGCATCGCCGTCTACCGATCCACCGACCGGATCTTCACCTTTCCCAACGGCTCCACCATCGAGTTCGGCTACTGCGCCAACGACACCGATGCCGCCCGCTATCAGGGCGCGGAGTACGATGTCATCTTTCTGGACGAGTGTACTCAGTTGAAGGAGCAGTGGATGCATCAGCTGGCGGCCTGTATCCGCGGCGTCAATGCCTTCCCCAAGCGGATCTACTACACCTGCAACCCCGGCGGCCCCGGCCACAGCTACATCAAGCGTCTGTTTATCGACCGCCGCTTCGAGCCGGGGGAAAAGGGGGAGGACTACCGCTTCATCCCCGCCCGGGTCAGCGACAACACGGCGCTGCTGCAGGCACAGCCGGACTATATCCGACAGCTGGAGGCTCTGCCCCGCCGGCTGCGTCTGGCGTGGCTGGAGGGGCGTTGGGATGTGTTTGAAGGGCAGGTGTTCACCGAGTTCACCGACGACCCCAGCCACTATCAGGACCGCCGCTACACCCATGTCATCGCCCCCTTTGACATCCCCCGGGAGTGGCGGGTGTACCGCTCCTACGACTTCGGCTATGCCAAGCCCTTCTCCTGCGGCTGGTGGGCGGTGGACTACGACGGGTGTATCTACCGCATACTGGAGCTATACGGCTGCACCAACACGCCGGACGAGGGAGTACTGTGGACACCGGAGCGGCAGTTCCGGGAGATCCGCCGCATTGAGGAAGAACACCCCTATCTGAAAGGCCGGGAGATCCGGGGCGTAGCCGACCCTGCCATCTGGGACGCCTCCCGTGGTGAGAGCGTGTATGAGACGGCACTGAAATACCGCCTCTACTTTGAAAAGGGGGACAACCGCCGTATCGCCGGATGGATGCAGATGCACTACCGGATGCAGTTTGACGAGGAGGGCTATCCCCTGATGTATGTGTTCCACACCTGCCGGGGCTTTCTGCGGACGGTGCCCCAGCTGCTGTACAGCCAGCAGAGCCCGGAGGATGTGGACACCAAACAGGAGGACCACATCGCCGACGAGACCCGGTATTTCTGTATGTCACGCCCCCTGCCCCCCCGCAAGCTGACCGCCACGGCCTCCCTCTCCTTCCATCCTCTGGGATAGTGCTGCCCGCCCCAGGGATAGAGGGGAAAGAGGGGTATCTGCACACCTTTTTTACAGCCCGTTCATTGAAATATTGCCGGGACTGTGTTATAGTATTGACAAGACTTATTATCTCACAGGAAAGGAGGGCTTTGTTTTGAATCCGAAGCTCCGGGAAAAAACAATGGAATCCCTCTCGGCGGTACTGCCCATTACCGCCATCGTGCTGCTGATCAGCGTGTTCCTGGTACCGGTGGAGCTGGGCAGCATCGTTATGTTCATCACCGGCGCGGCCATGCTGATCATCGGCATGGGCTTTTTCCAGCTGGGCGCGGAGATCGCCATGACCCCTCTGGGAGAGGGCATCGGCGTCCAGATCGCCAAGACGAAGACGCTGCCTCTGGTGCTGTTCATCGGCTTTTTGATGGGTCTGATCATCACGGTGTCCGAGCCGGACCTGCAGGTGCTGGCCCGTCAGGTCCCCGCCATTCCCAACATGGTGCTGATCCTGACGGTGGCGGTGGGCGTGGGACTGTTTCTGGCGGTTGCCATTCTCCGCATCCGCTATAAGATCTCCCTCTCGGTGCTGCTGATGGTCCTCTACGGTGTCCTGATCGTGGCCTCCTTCTTCATCCCCCGGGAATTTCTGGCGGTGGCCTTCGACTCCGGCGGTGTCACCACCGGCCCCATGACGGTACCCTTCATCATGGCGCTGGGCGTGGGCCTGGCCTCCATGCGCTCGGATAAGAACTCCGCCTCCGACTCCTTCGGTCTGGTGGCCCTCAGCAGTGTAGGCCCCATTCTGGCGGTGATGCTGCTGGGCCTGTTCTTCCGCCCCACCGAGGCGGTCTACGACGGTGCCGCCATGGAGAATGTCCTTACCACACGGGATGTGGTGGTGGTATTCGGACGGGATCTGCCCCACTATTTCAAAGAGGTGTGCATCTCCCTGCTGCCCATCGCCGTGGTGTTCCTCCTCTTCCAGCTGTTGACCCACCGCTATCAAAAGCGGCAGATCAAGCGTATTGCCGTGGGTATCGTGTACACCTATATCGGTCTGGTGCTGTTCCTCTGCGGCGTGAATGTGGGCTTTGCCCCTGTGGGTGCCTTCCTGGGCAGCGCTCTGGCGCAGCTGCCCTACAACTGGGTGCTGATCCCCATCGGCATGATCATCGGCTACTATATCGTCAAGGCCGAGCCCGCCATTCAGGTGCTGAACCATCAGGTGGAGACGGTGACGGACGGCGCCATCTCCGTAAAGGCCATGAACCGCGCCATGTCTCTGGGCGTGGCCATCTCCGTGGGTCTTGCCATGATGCGGGTCCTCACGGGCCTGCCCCTTGGGTGGATCATCCTCCCCGGCTATGTGATTGCCCTGGTGATGTCCCTGTTCGTTCCCAGAATGTTTGTGGGTATCGCCTTCGACTCCGGCGGCGTTGCCTCGGGTCCCATGACCTCCACCTTCCTGCTGCCCCTGTCCATCGGCGTATGTCAGGCTCTGGGAGGCAATCTGATGACCGATGCCTTCGGCGTGGTGGCGCTGGTGGCCCTGACGCCCCTCATCGCCATCCAGCTCATGGGCCTCATCTACCGCGCCAAATCCGCCAAAGCCGCTGCCCATCTGGCACAGCTGCCCGGGGATTGCGACACCGTCTTTGACTTTGAGGAGGGAGTGTGAGCCATGGGAAAGAACAATGTGTCCTATCAGCTGATGACGCTGATCACCACCCACAAGCTGGGGGATAAGGCGGAGAGCATTTTCAAAAAACACGGTCTGTCCCTCCAGTACCGCCTCGGTGCCGAGGGTACGGCCTCCAGCGATATCATGGATATGCTGGGTCTCGGCAGCGTGGATAAGTGCCTGCTGCTGAGCGTACTGCCCCGTGCGGCGGCACAGGATGTGCTGGGCAAGCTGAAGCGGGAACTGCGGATGCACGCGGTCAACAGCGGCATCGCCTTCACCATCCCCCTCAGCGGCGCAAGCGGATTGCTGCTGCATCTGGCAGGAGGCGGGAAGGAAGATTCGGAGAGAAAGGATGAAAACGCCATGACACAGAGAACACACGCACTGGTGGTAGCCATGATCAATCGCGGCTTCAGCGGCGATGTGATGGAGGCGGCCAAGGCCGCAGGTGCCCGTGGCGGCACGGTGGTCCACAGCCGCTGCATCGGCTCTGCCGAGGCCAGCGCCCTGCTGGGCTTAAGCGGACAGGAGGAGAAGGAGATCGTTCTGATCCTCACGGATGTGACCTCCAAAACCACCATCATGGAGGCGGTGACGGCCCGCTGCGGCGCAGCCACCGAGGCCAAGGGTCTGGTAATGAGCCTCCCGGTAGACGATGTGACGGGATTCTGAGCATAAAAAAGAGAGCCCCGAAGGCTCTCTTTTTTTGCGTTGACAAGATCAGCAGCCCTTACTCCTCAAAATGCACATGGCTGAAGATGTGGTCGGAGCAGTAGCAGCGGTAGCCTGCGCAGCGGCTGCAGTAGCGGAAATCCAGCTCCGGGTGGCTCTCGTCCGTTCTGCCGCAGACGCAGCACTTGTGGTGATAGCCCTTGGGCGGTGTGGCTGCCGCCTTGGCTCTGGCGCGGTACTGCACCGCCTGAGGACGGTGCTGGGCGGCGGCGCGGTCCACCCGGTACTTTGCCTCGGGGTAGATGAACACGGCGAAGTTCAGCAGTGCCAGCACCGCCATCACCACGCCGCCCCATACGCCGGAGAGGGCGTAGCGGACGATGTCGTAGACGAAGATGGCTCCATCCAGCCATGCCAGCCACTTCATCTTCACCGGGATGAAGAAGAACAGCAGCACCCGGGCATTGGGATAGAGACAGGCAAAGGCCAGGAAGAGGGAGAGGTTGACATAGGTGGCGCCGGCCACGGTGAAGCCCACCCCGGAGATGAGATAGGCCAGCACAGAGCCGATGGCCGTCAGAAGCACGCCGGAGACATAGTAGAGGGTGAATTTGGCGCTGCCCCACTGCCGCTCCAGCGTGGAGCCGATCCAGTAGTAGAAATACAGGGAGATGAGGACGAAGAAGAGGCCGCCGCCTGTGGGGACGAACACATAGGTGAGGATACGCCACACCTCACCCCGCAGCACCATCGCCGGGTCCATATAGAGGAAATGCAGGGCCATGGGATCGCTGGCGGCGGTGAAGGTCTGGAGCACATAGACAAGGATATTGCCGATGGCGATATAGAGCATCAGATTGGGGATGCCGAAACGGGGATGGCGGGCGCAGAA
This sequence comes from Oscillospiraceae bacterium, assembly GCA_017416445.1. Taxonomy (GTDB): domain Bacteria; phylum Bacillota; class Clostridia; order Oscillospirales; family Oscillospiraceae; genus Vescimonas. The sequence goes on from JAFQCJ010000074.1 coordinate 23,788, forward strand.
ACGCTGCACCGCCTCGTAGAGCTTTTTCAAGGGGCCGTACCTCCTGTGGAAACTTTTACACTTGCCTCAGTATACCCTATGCAAGGGAAAAAGTCATTATCTTTTTGTGAACTTGTCCCATTCTTTTCCTCACGCCATCATCAGCAGCAAAACAATACCCACCACATTGACCAGGGTGAACACCAGCAGAAACCGTCCGATCTTCCCGCCGGGGCTGGTGAGGTACAGCTTCAGGGTGATGAGGCTGGCCAGTGAGGCGCAGGGTGTGCCCAGACCGCCGATGTTGACGCCCTGCAGAAGTCCCCGCCAATCCTCCGTAAACTCCGACAGCAGCACCGCCGCAGGGACATTACTGATGATCTGGCTGGCACCCAGGGAGGTAAGGAGGGTGCTGCGGCCCAGCAGGGACTGCAAAAAGTCCCGCACCTCCTCCAGACGACCCAGATTCCCCGAGAGGATGAAGAAGCACACGAAGGTCACCAGCAGAGGATAGTCCACCTTTTTTAATAAGGAGCGGTCCAGCAGGAACAATGTCAGCACCACGATCATCGTTACCACCGCGTAGTGCATCCAGCGGAACACCGCCGTGAGACACAGTCCGAACAGAACGATGTAGAAGAGGAGTTTCTTCATATCGTGGACGGCGATGCCCTTCAATCTGGCCACAGGGAGACGCCGGGGCAGCAGGAACACAGCGCCCACCGCCAGTGCCACGAAGCTTACGGCCGTCAGAGGCAGCACAGCGGAGAAGAACTGGGCGGGCTCCAGGGTGTAGAAGCTGTAGAGATAGAGGTTCTGGGGATTGCCCACAGGGGTGGCCATAGAGCCCAGATTGGCGGCCACCGTCTGGAGTACCAGGGTGGGCACGAGATTGCGATGGCAGTCCAGCTGCTCCAGCAGCAGGATGGTGAAGGGCACGAAGGTCAGCAGCGCCACATCGTTGGTCACCAGCATGGAGGTGAAGAAGGGCAGCATCACCAGCACCAGACCCAGCACCCGTCCGCTGCGGCAGTGGCGCAGCAGAGAGAAGGACAGCGCCGAGAATACGCCGCAGCTGCCAAAGCCCGCCACCACGCCCATGAGGCACAGCAGCAGACACAGCACCCGCAGGTCGATATAGGACAGATAGCTCCTGTCGGGGGGCACAAGGAACATGGTGATAACGGCACACAGGGCGGCGATGGACAGCACCGGGTCTTTTTTTACGAAGCGCAGCACCGATTTCACGGCGGCCACCTCCTTTTGTTTCGATAAAATCCGCAGGACAGAATAGCATATCTGCGGCGGGAAAGCAAGACAGAAAAACACATCTGCCGCGGGAAAGCAAGACGGAAAAACACACAACAACAAAACCCACCCGGTGAGGGTGGGTTTTTGCGCCCTTATCGGTATATTTTCGCCGGCTCCACGCAGTAGTCTGCCGGCAGATCGAAGGGATACAGCCCCCGGGGCAGATGCTGCCAGCGGAAGCGGTGGAGATTCGCCGCACCGGCACCGGGGGTGTCGGCATAGCAGATCTCCCCGGCAAATGCGCAATAGGCGGCGCGGAAAGAGGCGTTGGCCTTCACCACCACCAGATCGTACAGCTTCGGCTCGATGCCGAAATGCCGCAGCAGCTGGGGGTCGCCGGGTGCCGCCGGTGCATGACACACCAGTACATCCAGATTGTCGAAGGAGAGGACGGCGGCCCGTCCCACGGAGAACACCTCTCCCGGGTTCACCGGCCCCTCCCGTCTGACGATGCCGTCATGGAGGGAGCGGACGCGGCCCACAGCCACCATGGGCCCCGGGACATGGGCGGTATATTTCGCACCCACGGTAAACTCCGCCCTGTTCCCCACCCCCACGGCGAAGGCCTGCTCCACCGCCTGGGGGTCCTTGACGAACATGGCGGCACGGAGACGGCTGCCCCGCTCCCGCAGGCGCAGCGCCACCGCCACACTGTCCCCCACGGCGCCGCCGTTGGGGGAGTCGGCGCTGTCCACCAGAATCACAGGTTTTTTGCTCTCCCTGTCCTCGGCCCGGTCAATGACCCCGTCGATATCCATCAGCTGCGGCCAGTACGCCTCCCGGTGGGCGAAGAATTCCGCCGCCAGCTCCCGGGCGCAGCTTTTGGCCGTCTCAGCCTCTGCTGCCACCGCCACCACTGCCGAACCGATCTCCGGCACATCCAGCCACGGCTGGACATTGAACACGGTGAAATCCAGCAGCGTCCCTGCCGCCACCAGTGCCTGCCCTCTGTCCATAACGCTCCTGAGGGGCTGAGTCTCGGTGCTGTAGCCTACAGGGGGCGTCAGCATAGGCAGGCGCACCGCCGCCATGGTAACCCTCTCCCCTGCCAGCAGCGCCATACACATCCGCCCCGCCCGGTAGGCCGTCTCATAGATGTCCACATGGGGATAGGTCTGATGACCGCACACCACATCGGCGTTTTTCAGGATCTTCTCCGTCACATTGGCGTGGAGATCCAACGACACGGTAATGGGGATCTCCTCCCCCAGCTCCTGCCGCAGCTGCTGCAGGATGGTACCGCAGGCATCGTCATTGCTCTCGGTGCAGGTAGCGCCGTGGAGCAGGGCGCAGACGGCATCCAGCTGCCCCGCCCCGGCGATGGTGCGGTGGATCCGGTCCTGCACATAGGCCAGCACCTCGTCGCTGACCCGCCCTCCTGCCAGCGCGTAGACAAACACCGACGGCACCACTTCGCCGCCGGCCTCCTCAATGGCATCAATGATGCCGTGGGTGGCGCAGTGCTGTCCCTTACACAGGCGGTAGCCCTCCTCCCCCTCGGCATAGCGGAAGGCGGCAAAGTCCTCCTTCGTCATAACGATGGGGTTAAAGGTATCCGTCTCCTGATGAAATTCGCAAACCAGCACCCGTTTTTTCTCACACATGTCTCTCTTCCTCTATTGTTTCCTGCGCTCTTTGGCATAGTCGTAAAAGCTCTGGACCAGAATGCCGCCGACGATGAACACCAGCGCCACCACCGCCCGCAGCTGAATGGTCTCTTTCAGCACCACCGCCGAGACGATCAGAGACAGGAAGGGGGTCAAAAAGGCCAGATTGGCAATTTTCGCCGTATCCTTCACACCGTTGAGGGCCAAGGCCCACAGGAGATAGGCCAGGGCATTGGTACCCACGCCCAGCCAGGCAAAGCCCAGCCACTGGCCCCCTGTGACGGCGTGCCACTCCTCGGTCAGAAGCCCCAGCACCGCGGAAAAGACCGCCACGATGAACCACACCACCATCATGGTGATGTTCTGGTTGTAGTTCACCTTCTTATTCAGCACGGAGTACAGCCCGTAACAGGCCGCCGCCACCACGCAGGCCGCCATGCCCATGACGGTGTTTCCCTCTGCGGCGGCACTGCCCCCTGTGGAGAGGATGACAATCCCCAGAAAGGAGCAGAACATGGCGCCGCCTTTTGCCGCCGTCAGCTTCTCCTTGAGAATGATGACGGAGAACACCACCAGCATAATGGGCCAGAGGTAGTTGAGGATACAGGCCTCCTGGGAGGTCAGCTGGGAAAGGCCGTAGTAGTACAGGGCCGAGTAGAGGAACATCCCCAGAAAGCCCAGCCCCGCCATCAGAAGGTAGTCTCTGACACCGTACTGCCCCATCTTTCTGATCTCGCCGTTCTTGCAGTTCATCACCAGCAGAAACACGAAGGCGAATGCGGCGCTGATGGCCAGCGTCTCCAAGCTGGGAAAATCCGCCACCAGCATCTTCACCACCGTGGCCATGGTGGCCCAGAGGCACACCGCAATCACCGCAAACAGATAATTCTTTTTCATAGTTTTTCCTGTTTTATTACCTAAAAAGTGCAATATCCTTCACTTCCAGCAGGTCGTCGATGACAAAGTCCGCCTGCTGCAGCTCCTCCGCCACGGAGAAGTCGAAGCGGCAGCCGATGGTGGTCAGGCCATTGCCCTTTCCCGCCCGGAAGTCGGAGAGGCGATCCCCCACCATAAAGCCATGGCGGATGTCATATTTTTCCACGGCCCTCTCCACCAGCACCGTCTTGTCCAGGGAGTCGATCTCCTCGATGCTGAACACCTCCGTCACCCAGCGGTGGAGACCGTAGTACCCCACGATGGCATCCAGATAGGCCCGCAGACCGTTACTGGCGATGTAGATCTCACAGCCCGCCTCTTTCAGAGCGGCAAACAGCTCCTCCACATGGGGGTAGAGAGCGGCCTTGCCTGTGGTGATGCGCTCCACCAGCCTGTCCAGAAAATAGCCGTCGGTATAGTCCCGCACCTCCTGGCTGTGCCGGGGCATGAGGGTCTGCCACACCTTGGGCAGCGGCGCACCCATAATACGGCGGTAGCCTGCAATGGGGGTCTCCCCCTCCCACCATCCGCAGCTGCGGAGATGGTCGAAGGTATCCTGCAGCGCCGGCTCCAGCACCGTGGCGGTCTGGAACAGTGTGCCGTCCATGTCAAAAATCAGCGATTTCCTCATCGCGCTTCTCCTCCCGTTCCATCTCTCCCCAGAAACCATACACCACCGCTCCTACGAACAGTGGTGCATGGTGCTGCGTCCCCTTCACGGCACGCAGAGATCCTCTGTCAGGAGAGGAAATAGTTTTTCGTACAAATCGCAACGAGATAGGCCATTAAGCCCGCCACCGTGGGGGAACTGACCCAGGCGATGGCGATATTCTTAAACACACCGAAGTGTACCGACTTGACGCCACGGGTGAGACCTGCGCCCACCACGGCGCCCACCACAGCCTGGGAGGTGGACACGGGGATGCCCATCCACTTGCCCATAATGACCACCGTCAAGGCCATGGCGATGATCACCAGAAAGCCGTCGATCTGGGTGATCTCGGCAATACTGCTGCCCACCGTCATCATCACACGCTTGGAGAAGGTCAGCACGCCTACGGCGATGGCGATACCGCCGATGGTGGCTGTCAAGCGGGCATCCGTCAGCAGGTTGGCCGCCACGCCCGTCTGGGCAAAGGCCGCATCGAAGTACAGCGCCGTCACATTGGCCGAGCTGTTCTGTCCGATACTGTAGGAGGCAAAGATACCCGCCACCAGATAGCCGATGCGGATGATCTTGTCATAGCCGCTGAGTGTCGTCAGCTTCGCGGAGATGAACTTATTCACCACGAACACCAGCACAAAGGAGATGATACCCGCACCCAGAGGGTTCAGCACCCATGTGGAGGCAAATTTTCCGATCTGGGGCAGGTTCACCGCCAGCACCGCAGGATCGGAGTAATCGGCATAACACAGGCCCCAGCCGATGATGGCGCCTGTAATGGACTGGTTGGCGGAGACGGGGAACTTGAGATAGCTCATGACGAACACCGTCAGTGCCGCACAGGTGAAGATAATGGCCGCCTTGATGGCCGTTTTCAGCCGCAGCTTATCCTCTTCTCCTTCTTCGATGGCCAGATACACCTCCTCCGTAGAGGCGATGACCTTGTTGCTGGTGGACAGCTCCGCCACCTTGTCGATGTTGTTGGCACCGCCGATGAAGGCACCCACCACCACCATGATGGCAATCAGCGTCACCGCCGTGCGGTAGCTGATCACCCGCGTGGCCACCGCCGTACCAAAGGCGTTGGCCGCGTCGTTGGTACCCAACGACCAGCCCATAAAGAGACCTGCGAATAATAACAAATAGATCATAGTCTCTCTTCGCCTGCCTTTTAGTTCTTTCTCGTCACCAGCATGATCTGAATCTTGTCGGCAATGTCCTCGATAATGTCGGCGATGTCGCACAGGGCCTCCACATAGTTGGACAGCTGCATCTGGTGGGCCAGATCCATATCCATCTGGAAAATGCGCTCATACAGCGCCTGCTCGATGACATCCACCTCCGTCTCCAGGGCACGGACCTCATCGAGGATGGCGTGGTCCTTCAGCATATTGTTGAACTTGGCAAAGAGCATACTGATACTCTCTTCCAGTTTGTCAAACTGCTTATGGGTGATGGTGATGATTTTCAGCAGACTCTCCGCCAGCTCCTCAGGGAAGCGGAAGTGCTGATGCACCGCCATCAGCGTCACATACTCGCACTTATTGGCCACCTTATCGCAGCTGGAGGCGATGGCGATGAGATCCTCACGGCTGGAGGGCAGGAAGGAGGTGCCCACCAGAGAGTCGATCATCTTGCGGAGAGTCTTGTCTGCGACATCCTCTTTTTTGCACACATCATCACACAGCATTTTCAGCGTGTCATCGTCTGTCACACGGGAACTGGCGGCACGGATAAAGTTCTCGAAGCTGCGCATGCAGTTCTCCACCGCCGTGATCTCCTCCATGATCACGGCATGAACCTCGTTGTTTCTCTCTTTCTTAAACATGATGATACCTCTTACATCAATCTTCATCACACACAAACGCTGTGCGTGTGGTTTCTCTTCCCTTTGCCTTACGGCTGCAAATCTTCCTTTTATTCGTCGGTGCGCTCCACAAAGATCACATCGTGATACTCTGTAACCAGCTGCATGGCCTCATCCTGGGTCACATGACGGGGCAGCTTCAGCACACAGAACAGCCCGATACCCGACACGCCGCTGGAGGAGGTCAGCTCTACATTGCCGACGGTAATGTCCTTGGAGCGCATGTATTGAATCAGGCTTTTCAGACAGACGATGTCCGTCAGGATCACAAACACATGGACGCGGTGAAGATTCTTACTGTACTGCTTTTCAAACTCGTCTACCAGTACCACCACCAACACCAGTATCAGTGTAGTGAGGATGGCACCGAAATAGAAGCCCACACCGATGGCCAGACCGATACAGGCAGAGGCCCACAGACCTGCCGCCGTGGTCAGACCCAGAATCCGGTAGTGCTTCGTCATCATAATGGTACCGGCGCCGAGGAAGCCGATGCCGGAGATCACCTGAGCCGGCAGACGGCCCGGATCACCGCCCCAGTGCTGGTTCATAAACTGGGCCGTCATCATCACAACGGTGGCACCGATACACACCAGCATATAGGTGCGGATACCGGCGGGACGGCGTTTCCGCGTCCGCTCCAAACCGAGAATGCCGCTGCAGACCATGGCCAGCAGCAACCGCACCAGAACAGACAGATAATTAAATTCCACTAAATTCCAGTTCTCCAGCAGTTCTCTCATCTGCCTCACCTCATTTCTGCCACCTCTCAGGTGGCCTTTTTCTACTGTTTTTTTGCCCTTTTTCGGGGGAAAATCACCCCAAAAACGGGAATTGGTAAAAGAGTATCCCGAGGGAAAGAGGGCTCTTTCCCCCGGGATGGTTCTGTTTCAGCGATAGCTTACTTCACCTTGTGGCAGGCCACAAAGTGGTTGGGCTCTACTTCGCGCAGTTCGGGGCTGCTGGCGAAGCACTCCTCCGTTGCATAGGGGCAGCGGGGGGCAAAGTGGCAGCACTCAGGCAGGTTCACCGGAGAGGTGATCTCGCCCTTCAGCACGATGCGCTTTCTGCGGTTGCGCAGAGAGGGCACGGGAATGGCGGAGAGCAGGGCCTCGGTGTAGGGGTGCAGAGGCTTTTCAAACAGTGCCTCAGACTCCGCCTTCTCCACCAGCTGACCCAGATACATCACGGCGATGTCGTCGGCGAAGTGGTTCACCACCGACAGGTCGTGGGTGATGAAGATGTAGGTCAGACCCAACTTCTCCTGCAGTTCCTCCAGCAGGTTCAGGATCTGGGCCTGGATGGACACATCCAGTGCCGACACGGGCTCGTCGCAGACGATGAACTTGGGGTTCAGTGCCAGGGCGCGGGCGATACCGATACGCTGACGGCGGCCACCGTCCAGCTCATGGGGATAGGTGTTCACCAGACGCTCGGCAAGACCCACCGTCTCCATCAGCTCCAGCACACGCTTTTCCCGCTCTTTCTTATCCTTGATGATACCGTGGATCTCCAGAGGCTCGGCGATCAGCTCGGCAATGGACTTACGGGGGTCAAGGGAGGAGTAGGGGTCCTGGAAGATGATCTGCATCTCCTGACGGAGGTGGCGCATCTGCTTCTTGTTCAGCTCCAGGATATTCTTTCCCTCAAACAGCACCTCGCCGCTGGTGGGCTCAATGAGGCGGAGGATGGCACGGCCGGTGGTAGACTTACCGCAGCCGGACTCACCCACCACGCCCAGGGTCTTGCCACGCTCGATGGAGAAACTCACATCGTCTACGGCATGGAGCACGCCGCGGGGGGTGTCAAAATACTTTTTCAGGTGATTGACTTCCAAGATCTTATCTGCCATGGTCAGTCCACCTTCCTTTCGATATGGAACGCAGGATCGTCATAGGCGCTGCAGGCCACATAGTGGGTGTCGCTGATCCAGCGCTTCTCCGGCACGGCCTTGGTGCACTCCTCCGTTGCATAGCGGCAGCGGGGTGCAAAGGCGCAGCCCTGGGGCAGGTTGGCCGGATCGGGCATCAGACCGGGAATGGGGGTCAGCTTGCGGGAGCGGTCGTTGATGTCCGGCAGGGAGTTGAACAGTCCCTCGGTGTAGGGATGCTTGGTGTGCTCAAACACATCCTCCAGGGTGCCGTGCTCCACGATGCGTCCGGCGTACATAACGGACACCTCGTCGCAGATCTCCGCCACGATACCCAGATCGTGGGTGATCATGATCATGCTCATCTGGAACTTTTCCTTCAGCTCCTGCATGATCTCCAGCACCTGCGCCTGAATGGTCACATCCAGTGCGGTGGTGGGCTCGTCGGCGATCAGCAGATGGGGGTTGCAGCTCAGACCGATGGCGATGACCACGCGCTGCTTCATACCGCCGGAGAACTGATGGGGATACTCGTTGGCGCGCTCGGCGGGGATACCCACCACTTCCAGCATCTTACCGGCCTTCTCGGCGGCGGCCTTCTTGTCCAGACCCTCGTGGATCCGCAGTGCCTCGGCGATCTGATCGCCCACGGTGGTCACGGGGTTCAGTGCCGTCATGGGATCCTGGAAGATCATGGCCACATCCTTACCGCGGATATGGTTCATCTCCTCGTCGGACATCTCCAGCGTCTTTTTACCCTCCAGAGTAATGGAGCCGCCGGCAATGACACCCACCTGATCGGGGATCAGGTTCATAATGGACAGGGCGGTGGTGGTCTTACCGGCGCCGGTCTCGCCCACCAGACCCAGGGTCTGGTTACGGCGCACCGTCAGATCGATGCCGTTGACGGCCTTCACCAGGGATTCGTCGGTATGGTACTCCACACGCAGGTCTTCTACCTGCAATACGATATCGTCGTTCTTCATAATTTCGCTCATATGCTCACCTCTTAGTGCTTCAGCTTGGGATCCAGTGCATCACGCAGACCGTCACCCACCATGTTGAAGGCGATGACCGTGATCAGCAGAGCGAGACCGGGGAACATGGTCATGTAGGAATAGCCCAGCAGATAGTTACGGCCGGCACTCAGCATGGCGCCCCACTCGGGAGCGGGCAGAGGGATACCCAGACCCAGGAAGCTGAGGGAAGCGGCGGAGATGATGGCCTGACCCATACGGAAGGTGGTCTGGACGATAATGGGAGCCAGACAGTTGGGCAGGATGTGCTGGAAGATGATGTGGAGATTGGTGGCACCCAGTGCACGGGCGGCCTCCACATACTCGTTGTTGCGCACCGTCAGCACGGCGGAACGGGTCACCTGGGTGAAAGTACAGATACTGCACACACCGACGGCGATCATCAGGTTCAGGGTGCTCTTACCCAGAGCGGAGACGATGGCGATGGCGGTGAAGATACTGGGCAGTGCCAGCAGGATGTCGTTGAAACGCATGATGAGGTTCTCGATGACGCCGCCGCAGAAACCGGCAATAGCGCCCAGAGGCACACCGATGATCAGAGACACCAGCACTGCCACAAAGCTGACGGACAGGGAGTAACGGGCACCGTAGAGCACGCGGGTGAAGATATCGCGGCCCAGCTCATCGGTACCGAAGGGGTGCTGCCAGCAGGGCTTGACCAGACGGTCGCCCACCTGTGCGATGACCTGCGTATCATAGTCGTAGAAAATACTGGCACCCACGGAGATAAGGATCACCACCAGAATGATGGCAAGACCCAGCATGGCGCTGCGGTTCTTGCTGAGACGGCGCATGGTCTCCTGGAACTGGCTTCTCTTCTTAGGCTTGGCGGAGGTTGCCTTCATATTCTTGCTCATGCTGCCTTCTCCTCCTTTGCCTTGGGAGTCTTCTTTGCCTTTTTCTTGGTGGCATACTGCACCTTGATGCGGGGATCCACATAGGCGTAGACGATGTCGACGGTCAGGTTGATCAGGGCCGTAATGGTGGCACCCATGATCAAAAAGCCGGTGATGACGGGGATATCACGGTCGGTGATGGCGATCACCAGCTGGCGGCCCACGCCGGGCCAGGCAAACACCGTCTCCGTCAGCACGGAACCGGCCATAACATAGGCCAGCTGCATACCGCTGGCGTTGACAATGGGGATCAGTGCGTTCTTCAGTGCGTGCTTCATCACGCTGGCCACACGGGTCACGCCCTTGGCACGGGCCGTCACCATGTAGTCGGCGCGGATGGTCTCCAGCATGGAAGAACGGGTAGTACGGGTCAGGAATGCCATCAGGCCGGTACCTTCGGTGAAGGCCGGCAGAACAATGGAAATAAGTTCGCGGTTACCGCTGGCCGGGAACCAGCCAAGGTGCAGCGCGAACAGAATAATCAGCATCAGGCCCAACCAGAAGTTGGGGATGGAAAGGCCAAGCAGCGAGATGACCATACAGGCACCGTCCTGCCACTTGTTTTGTTTTACGGCGGCGTAGATACCCAACGGTAGCGACATGATCATCGCCAGCAAAATTGCCGAAATAGCCAGCTGCGCCGTGGCGCCCAGCTTCTGCAGGTACAGCTCCAGAACGGGCTGCTTGGTGGTATAGGATCTGCCGAGGTCGCCGTGGAGCAGATCCCAGATGTATCTGCCGTAGCGAACCAGCAGGGGATCGTCGAAGCCATATTCATCAATAATAGCCTGGATCTCTTCCTCCGTGGCGTTCTCGCTGACCATCTGGTTAACGGGGCTGCCGGGAGCCAGGTCCATGATGAAGAACACCACGAAAATCACGCCCAGAATAACGGGAATGAGCATGGCGAGTCGTTTAAGAATATATCTTCCCATTGACTTTCTCCAAAAAGAATACTTGTTGTGTCTGCGGGTCGGCTGCCCCGCAGGGCAGCCGACCCGTTGTCGTTTACACGCTAAAAGTTACGAATAAAGGGATTACGCTGACTTACTCCGCAACATAGGTGCGGGAGAAGTTGTGGCACTCCATGATGTCGGGAGTGAAGTTCTGGACATTCTTGTTGGCACCGACAAAGACCTTATCATAGTACAGGGGCATGATGGGCAGGTCGTTGATGATGGTGGTCTGGATCTCCTTGTACATCTCCTCGCGGACGGCGACATCCATCTCCACCAGAGCCTTATCCATCAGAGCATCCATCTCGGGATTGGCGTAGTGGGAACGGTTGGAGCCGGAGCCGGAGCTGAGGATGGGACGGACATTGGAGTCAGCGCCGGAAGCGCCGTTGGCCCAGTTATACAGGGACATATCGTACTCGGCCTTCTTGAACAGGTCCTTCAGAGCGGTCAGCTCCATGGACTCGATCTGAGCGTCCACCATACCGGTGGCGTTCAGACCCATCTGGATGGCCTGAGCCTGCAGGATCTTGACATCGCCGGAGACCTGCATGGTGAACTTCAGCTTGTTATCCTCGCTGTAACCAGCGGCAGCGAGCAGCTCCTTAGCCTTCTCCAGGTCGGTGTTGTAAGGCTCAACACCGGTGTACTGACCGAAGCCCTTGGAATAGAAGGTGTAAGCGGGGGAAGCCAGGCCCTCCTCGGCGATCTCGATCACCTTGGCGCGGTCGATGGCGTAAGCAATGGCCTTACGGACATTGGCATCATTGAAGGGAGCGCGGGTGGTGTTGAAGGTGACATAGTGCATGGTGGAGCCGTCGGTCTCGTACAGAGTCAGGTTCTCATCGTTGCGGATGGTGTCCAGATCGATACGGGCGGGGAACATGCAGATGTCGATCTCACCGGTGGACAGGGAGATCAGACGGGCAGCTGCCTCGGGGATGATGCGCAGGGTGATGACCTTGCTCATGGGCTTCTCGCCGTAGTAATCCTCGAACAGATCCAGGGTGGTGTGGTCATTCAGGACCCACTCACGCAGCTTGTAGGGACCGCAGCCAACGCCGGGGCCATTCTCGGGATCCTCGGTGACAGCCTTCTCGTTGACGATGCTCAGGGTACGGTCGGACAGGAAGTTCAGGATATCCTGCACGGGCTCGGTGAGCTTCAGGATGACGGTGTAGTCATCGGGAGTCTCGATGCTCTCGTTCCAGGACATCTTATCAGAGGTGAAAGAGGACTCGGCAGCGCGCTCCAGGGTGAACTTGACATCGCTGGCCTTCAGCTCTTCGCCGTTGTGGAACTTCACGCCCTGACGCAGGTTGAACTTCCACTCAGTGGGGCTGACCTGCTCAAAGCTCTCGCAGACCTGGGGGCTGAAAGTGCCGTCCATGTTGTTGACCAGCAGGCACTCGTGGGTCATCCAGTACAGCACATGGTTGGGACGGCTGTTGGAACCGGAGGGATCCAGAGTAGTGACATTCTCGTCAGTACCGATGACGAGCTCTTCCTTGACGCCGGCAGCAGCGCCCTCGTCACCGGCGGGAGCCTTCTCACCGCAGGCAACCAGGCCCAGCATCATAACCAGTGCAAGGGCAAGTGCAAGAAATTTCTTCATGTTTTTTCCTCCTAAGTATTTTTTACTCCGGTATAAATACCGTAAAGTAACGAAAGTAATGGGACGATCAGTTGTAGCAGATCGCCTTCCCCACACAGTACCCATCCATCTCGTCGAAGGGATAGAAGGGCCGGGGGATGTTCTGAAAGGGCAGGCTCCTGAGATCGGACACCCCTACGCAGCCGGGGACATCCACGGTGCACATCACGCTGGCAAAAGCGGAGAAGGGCAGACGGTAGGAGGTGTTGGCTTTCACCTCCACCAGATCGAAGAGCTTGGGCTCAAGGCCGAAGTGGCGGTAGATCTGGGGATCGCCGGTGTTGGCGGGGCTGTGGCAGGCCATCACATAGTAATCCCCCACGCTGATCACGGCGGCCCGGCCCACATGCTGGGGCAGTCCCTTGCTGTAGGGGCCCTCCATGAAATAGTCGCCGTCGTGGAGAGAGCGGACGCGGCCCCGCACCTTAGCAGGTACCTGTCCCACCTTGTTGTAGAAAGCGCCCAGAGAGAACTCCGCCTCGCCGCCTACGCCCACGGCGAAGGCCTGCTCCACCGCTCCGGGGTCCCGCAGCATGGTGGCAAAGCGCAGGGGTGCTTTCCGCTCTATCAGACGCTGCAGCACCGCGGTGTTGTCACCTACGGCACCGCCGTTGGTAGAGTCGCCCGTGTTGGCCAGAATCACGGGCTTGGGTGTCTCTTTATCCAGAGCCAGGTCGATGACCTGGTCGATGGTCATGAGATCGGGTTTGAGTTCCTTGCGGACATCGAAGAGCCGCTGTGCCAGCTCCTGGGCGCAGGCGGCGGCCACTGCCTCCTCCCTGCCGATGGCGATGACCGTGCTGCAGGCGGGGTCCACATCCATCCAGGGCTGCATCTGGAACAGGGAGAAGTCCAGGAGCTTCCCCTCCTCCACAAAGCGGTGGCCCAACTCCGTGATCTCCTTGAAGGGGCCCTCCTCCTTGGTGGAATAGCCCGCGCAGGGCAGGATCATCGGCAGATGCACCGCCGTCATCACGAAGGCGCTGCGGTCCCGGAGCTTCATCAGCCCCAGTTTGGCGGCGCGATACCCCGTCTCGTAGGGATCCTCATGGGGATAGGTCTGGTAGCCGCAGCACACATCGGAGTTGTGCAGCATCTTGGGGGTGATGTTGCCGTGCATATCGTAGGCCACGGCGATGACGGGCTCGGGACCCACCATAGCCCGGACCTGCTCCAGAATGTAGCCGCAGACATCGTCCTCCCGGGTATCCTGGGTGCCGCCGTGGAGTGCGGCGAACACGCCGTCCACCTGCTCCATGGTCTCGTAGGTAGCGCGGACCTTGTCCAGAAACAGATCCACCACATCGGCGGTGACGGGGCCCTGGGACTGGGACACCATGGCGATGCTGGGCACCAGCGTGGCGCCGGCCTCCTTCGCCGCGGCGGCGAAAGCCATGGTCTCAATGGGCACCGAGGGGTCCAGATCGGTGAAGATGTGCTCCCCCTCCCGGTAAGTCCAGTTTTTGAAGCAGTCCAGATCGCACAGGAGCGGATTGAAGGAGTTGGTCTCCTGACTGAACTCGAAATACAGAATATTCAAAGTCTACCTCTCCTTTTCCCATGCTGCGGGCAAGAGCCGCCCGCCTCTGCTGCAAAAGTGGATCATTCCTGATTACATTTTGCCCCATGATTCTACACCTTTTCCCAACTTTAGTCAATGTGGGAAAACACATTTTTTACTTCCTACAATTTTGGATTGTTTTTTTTGTCACAATGCACAGTACCCCTAATTATGATAAGCCTTTTTCCCTTCTCCGTCCTCCGCCTCACAGGAATTTTTCAAAAATTTCAAAAGGGGGTTGCAACCTCTTTCAGTGTGTGGTAACATTGTCATATCAAGAAATCACAACGCAGAAATGACCAACTTTGGTAATCCCACAGAAATACACCCACTGCAGCAGGGAGGAACAGACTATGCAGCCCCACGAACGACACGACATTATCATCCAGATGCTCTCGGCCCAGGATGCCGTCACCATCCCCGAGCTGATGAACACCTTCGGCGTCTCCATTGAGACGGTGCGCCGCGATCTGAACACGCTGGAGCAGCAAAAGCGCATCCGCAAGGTCTATGGCGGCGCCATTCTCTACGACCGGGTGGGTATCACCTCAGAAGTCTCCCAGCGCATGACGGAGAACATCACCGAGAAGATGGCCATCGGCCAGAAGTGCGCCGAGCTGGTCAACGACGGCGACACCCTCTATCTCGGCCCCGGCACCACGGTGCTCCACGCGGTAAAATACCTCCGGGAGAAAAAGAATCTCACCATCATCACCAACTCTCTCCACGCCGCCACGGAGCTGCTGCAGTCCGATGCCACCATCTTTTTCATCGGCGGCCGCCTCAGCAAGAGCAGCGCCCACACCGAGCAGACCACCGACCGATACTGGGATCAGTTCTGTCCCCCCAAGGCTATCGTAGGTGCCAGCGGCATCAGCAATAACTTCGGTGTCACCGACTTCGGCATCGGAGAGTCTCAGATCATGAACGATCTTCTCTCCCGCGCGGCCAATATCATCGTGCTGGCCGACAACAGCAAGTTCGGCGTGGTACACGCCTATGTCTCCTGCCCCCTCTCCCGGGTCAGCCGCATCATCACCGGCAGCGCCCACAAGGCGGAGATCCTCCGGGATTTCTCCGACTACTCCCAGCGCTTCCTCTTTGTCGATACCCCCTCTCAGACAGAAAGGGCGGTGTGATGCCATGCTGGTCTATGTGATCCGCCACGGGCAAAGCCAGTCGAATCTCCGGAAACAGTGGACGGGCTGGCTGGACGCACCGCTGACAGAGGAGGGCCGCACCCACGCCGAAAAGGTGGGGGCATACCTGCAGGGCATGGATTTCGACCGGGTCTATGCCAGTGACCTGCTGCGGGCAAGAGACACCGCCGCCATCGCCCTGCCCCACGCCGCCGTCATCACCACGCCCCTGCTGCGGGAGATCGATGTGGGCTCTCTGGCAGGGCAGCCCCTCTCCGCAGGGAACGCCGAGCAGTGCCACCAGCTGGATTACAGCGCCTTCGGCGGCGAGACGGAGGAGGGCTTCTTCCGCCGCATCACCGCCATGAAAGAGGAGCTCTCCCCTCTCCCCTGCCAAAAGGTGGCCCTTTTCTGCCACGCGGGCTGGCTGCGGGGGATGCTGGACTCCGTTCTGGGCCTCCATCTCCCCATGGAGCACATCCGCTGCGACAACGGCACCATCGCCGTGTTTGCCTGCACCGACGGACAATGGCAGCTCCACAGCTGGATCAACCTCTGAACAGACAGACAAGACAGGATCTCCCCGGAGGTCCTGTCTTTTCCTG
This sequence comes from Oscillospiraceae bacterium, assembly GCA_017416445.1. Taxonomy (GTDB): domain Bacteria; phylum Bacillota; class Clostridia; order Oscillospirales; family Oscillospiraceae; genus Vescimonas. The sequence goes on from JAFQCJ010000074.1 coordinate 39,870, forward strand.
TTCTCCCTTCTGCCGCAACTCTCTCTTGAAAATCTCCACCCCTATGGTGTATAATGTATCAATTAAGAACTATCCGTGAAAAAGGAGCGTCATCTGCTATGGAACAGTCCCGCTATTTCGGTTATCTCTGCCCCAAGTGCGGCGTCGGTGTCACCGCAGGCCGCACCGTGTTCTCCCTGCAGGCCGCCGCTGCCCGGATGCAGTGCCAGTGCGGCCAGAGCGAGCTGCGGGTGGAGACCGACGGCGTCAAATTCCGCCTGTGGGTCCCCTGCGGCCTCTGCGGTAAGGAACATCAGGCGGAGCTCTCCGCCGAGGCTCTTCTCCAGGGGCGCGGCGTAGGTCTGGCCTGCCCCGAGACAGGGGCACTGTGCTGCTACTGCGGTCAGGAGACGGAGGTACACCGTGCCCTTGCCCGCCTTGCCCTCACCGCCGCCAAGGATAAGGAGAACGCCGAGGCCTTCACCGATAATGTCATCATGTACGAGGTCCTCTCCGAGCTGCGGGACATGGCCGCCCGTGACGGCATCGCCTGCGCCTGCGGCTCCCACCGCTACACCATGAAGGTGCGCCGTGGCTTCGTGGATCTCACCTGCTCGGATTGCGGCGGCACGCTGCGCCTCAGCGCCGCCACCGATGAGGATCTGGATGATCTGTGCTGCCACATGGCGCTGACCATACCGGGAGGTAGGGCATGATCGCAATACTGGGACGCCTCTTCATCAAAAACCATGCCGACACCGCCGACGCGTCGGTGCGTCGGGCATGGGGCACCCTCTGCGGTGTCATGGGTGTGGTGCTGAATGTGCTCCTGTGTCTGGGCAAGCTGCTGGCAGGCGCCCTGTCCGGCTCCATCGCCATCACCGCCGATGCCTTCAACAACCTCTCCGATGCCCTGAGCTCCGTGGTGACCCTGCTGGGTTTCCGTCTGGCGGGAAAAAAGCCCGATCCCGACCACCCCTTCGGCCACGGCCGCATGGAATATGTCTCCGGTCTGGTGGTGGCGGGCCTCATTCTCATGATGGGCGTGGAGCTGCTGCGCACCTCCTTTGACAAGATCCTCCACCCCGAGGCGGTGGCCTTCTCCCCCATCGCCGCCGCCATCCTCATCATCGCCGTGCTGGTGAAGGTGTACATGGCCTTCTACAACCGCGCCGTGGGAAAAAAGATCCGCTCCACCGCCATGGTGGCCACAGCCCGGGACAGCCTCTGCGACACCATCTCCACCATTGCCGTTCTGCTGAGCATGGTGGCCACCCTCTTCACCGACCTGCCTCTGGACGGCTATGTGGGTCTGCTGGTGGCACTGTTTATCCTCTACGCCGCTGTGCAGGCCGCCCGGGAGACCATCTCCCCCCTGCTGGGGCAGGCGCCCGACGAGGAGTTTGTCCATCAGATCGAGGAGCTGGTGCTGTCCCACGAGGGTGTGCTGGGCATCCACGATTTGGTGGTCCACGACTACGGCCCGGGACGGCGCATCATCTCCCTCCATGCCGAGGTCAGCGCCGCAGGAAATGTCATGGAACTCCACGACATGATCGACAATATCGAGACGGAGCTGGGCGAGGCACTCCACTGCGAGGCGGTGATCCACATGGACCCCGTTGCCGCCGACAATGAGGAGGTGCTGCGTCTGCGCATGGCCGTCACGGCACTGGTGCAGGCCATCGACCCCCAGCTCACCATCCACGATTTCCGCGTGGTCCCCGGCCCCACCCACACCAATCTCATCTTCGATGTGGTGCTGCCCTTTGCGGTGGACATGGAGCCGGAGGTGCTGCGCCACCGCATCGCCACCGCCGTCCGCGCCATGAGTGAGGGGAATTACTTCGCCGTGGTGAAGGTGGAAAGGAAGTACGCGTAACAAGTAACAAGTAACAGTTAACAGTTATTGTTCTGCTGCAAGCCTCTTGTATATTTGTAGGGGCCGGCCCTTGTCCACAGCCCGCTGAAGCGGGGCGTCGTCCCCCAAGGGGACTTCCGTTGGGCGTAAACGCCGCCCCCTACAACCGTTGATTGAAACTCCCCATATAGTCTGTAGGGGCCGATGCCCACATCGGCCCGCACACCGCACCCCCCACAAATTATCCAAAGGAGGCACATCTATGACACCCATCGACCAGCTCCGCCAGATGGTTGCCGAGAGCAACTACATTGTCTTTTTCGGCGGCGCAGGTGTGTCCACTGAGTCGGGCATCCCCGACTTCCGCAGTGTGGACGGCCTGTATAACCAACAATATCCCATGCCGCCCGAGACCATGCTGAGCCACAGCTACTATGAATCCCACACGGAGGAGTTCTACCGCTTCTACCGCGACAAGATGATCGCCGCCGACGCCCTGCCCAACAAGGCCCATCTGTGGCTTGCCCAGCAGGAAAAAGCAGGCAAAGTCAAGGCCGTCATCACCCAGAACATCGACGGGCTCCACCAAAAGGCGGGCTCTGAGGAGGTTCTGGAACTCCACGGCAGCGTATGGCGCAACTACTGCCGCCGCTGCCGCACCTTCTACGGCCTCGAGGCCATTACCCAATCCACAGGGGTTCCCCGCTGCACCTGCGGCGGCGTCATCAAGCCCGATGTGGTGCTGTACGAGGAGGGTCTGGACGAGGATGTGCTGGACCGGGCCGTCATGCACCTGCGCAAGGCCGATATGCTCATTATCGGCGGCACCTCTCTGGCGGTCTATCCCGCGGCGGGCCTTGTCCACTATTTCCGCGGCAGACACATCGTGGTCATCAACAAGGGTGCCACCATGCGGGATGTGGGGGCCGGCCTCACCATCGACGGCGCCATCGGCGAAGTGCTGGGGCAGCTTTAAACAGAGAATGATCCACGATATAAACGCTGAATAGAAATAAGGAGGACACCACCATGAAGTACACCGAAATGACGCTGGCTGAGCGCCAGGCCGCCTACGCCGCGGAGGTTGCCCGTTTTGAGGAGCTGAAAAACCTCGGCCTCAAGCTGAACATGGCTCGCGGCAAGCCCGGCACCGAGCAGCTGGATCTGGTCATGGACATTTTCTCCGTCCTGCCCACCAACGCCGACTATATTTCCAGCGGCATCGACAGCCGCAACTACGGCGAGCTGGCGGGTATCCCCGAGGCCAAGGCCCTCTTTGCCGACATTCTGGGCTGCAAGGCCTCTGAGGTCTTTGTGGGCGGCAACGCCAGCCTGCAGCTGATGTACGATGCCATCTCCAAGGCCTACACCCACGGCCTCAAGAACAGCCCCCGCCGCTGGTGCGAAGAGCCCGTCATCAAATGGCTCTGCCCCGCCCCCGGCTATGACCGCCACTTCAAGGTCAGCGAGACCTTCGGCATGGAGCTCATCACCATCCCCATGACCCCCACCGGCCCCGATATGGACGCGGTGGAGGAGTGGATCCAGGATCCTGCGGTGAAGGGCATGTGGAATGTGCCCAAGTACTCCAATCCCCAGGGCATCACCTACTCCGATGAGACGGTGGAGCGTCTGGCGGCCATGAAGCCCGCCGCCCCCGACTTCATGCTCATGTGGGATAACGCCTACTGCATCCACGAGTTTGCCGCCGACTTCGTCCCCTTCCCCGACATCATCTCCCTGTGCGAGAAGTTCGGCAACGGCCATATGTGCTACGAGTTCGCCTCCACCTCCAAGGTCACCTTCCCCGGTGCCGGTGTAGGTGTCATGGCCGCCAGCGAGGAGAACATCGCCTACTTCACCAAGCTCATGTCCATCCAGACCATCGGCTTTGACAAGATCAATCAGCTGCGCCATGTCCGCTATCTCAAGGACAAGGACACCACCCTGGCCCTGATGAAGCGCCACGCCGAAGTCCTGCGCCCCAAGTTTGAGGCCGTCCTCCGTGGTCTCGACACGGAGATCGCCCCTCTGGGCATCGCCACCTGGGAGCGTCCCGTAGGCGGCTACTTCGTCTCTCTCGACGGCATGGAGGGCACCGCCAAGCGGACGCTGGCCCTGTGCGCCGAGGCCGGTGTCACCATGACCGGTGCCGGCGCCACCTTCCCCTACGGTGTGGACCCCTGTGACCGCAACATCCGCATCGCCCCCACCCTGCCCCCTGTGCAGGAGCTGGAGCAGGCGGTGGAGGTGCTGTGTACCTGCCTGAAGATGGCCGCCCTGGAAAAGCTGGGCGTCTGATCCGCCACTATCGACAAAGGAGCATATCACCATGGCCGAAAAGCTGACACCCCGCAAACAACAGGCGCTGGAAATGCGCCAGAAGATCCAGACCGTGGCGCTGGACCTCTTCGACACAGAGGGCTTTGAAAATGTCTCGGTGGAGGCCATTGCCCAGGCCGTAGGCTGCAGTGTGGGCAATATCTACCACTACTACCGCAGTAAGGACGAACTGGCGCTGCAGGTCACCGACCATGTGGATGCCGCCTACGAGGAGATCGAGCAGGAGTACGACGGCGACACCCGCCGCCCCGCTATGGATAAGCTTCTGGACTTCGTGGGCCGCACCCTCCGCATCAGCGTGGAGGACCCGGTGCTGTACAAGGCCTTCATCCAGGCTCTGAAGCACCCCCAGCAGGGTGCCCTGCGCCGCAGCGACAAGCGTGCCTACTTCCGCGTGCTGCACAAGCTGGTCTCCGCCTGCTGCGCCGAGGGTTCTCTCCCCGCCCACTGTGATGTGGACACGGTGGTGGAGCATCTGGTCACCATCCACCGGGGCACGCTGCTGGAATGGCGCATCTACGAGGGCAACTTCCCCCTGGAGGAGACGGGGCGGGCCATTGCCGGTGCCATGCTGCGGGGCTTAAAATGATTGTTAAAAACAGGACATTTGGCTGATTTGTCAGCCGAATGTCCTGTTTTTTGTTCACTCTGCCGATTTGCCCTGCCACCCTCCGAAATCCGTTGACAAACCCATTCTCCGGTGGGATAATTAGGGTAGTTCACCAAATCATTCGGTGAAATATTCGGTGTTTCACCTCACAAGAAAGGGGCCGCTGCCTATGAAAGTTTTAACCGTCAACCCCGGCGCCACCAGTACCAAGATCGCCGTTTTCGACGAGACCGAGCAGATCTTCAAGCTGACCATCGACCACAGCGCTGAGGAGCTGGACCGCTTCGAGCGGGTCTTTGACCAGGCCGACTACCGCCGCGATGCCATCCTCACCGCCGTCACCGAGGCGGGCTATCAGCTCTCCGACTTCGATGCCGTCTGCGGCCGCGGCGGCCTCTATCGCCCCATCCCCAGCGGCACCTACGCCGTGTCCGATGCCGTTCTGGCCGATGTGGAGGCCGCTCCCAACGGTGAGCATCCCTCCAACCTGGGTGCCTATATCGCCCGCCGTCTGGCCGACATGGTGGGGATTCCCTCCTTCTTCGTGGACCCCGTCTGCGTCGATGAGATGACGGAGGTGGCGCACTACACCGGTTTCGCCCCCTTCCGCCGGGTGTGTATGTTCCACGCCCTGAACCACAAGTCCATCGCCCGTAAGGCCGCTGCACAGCTGGGCAAGGCCTACGAGGAGGTAAACCTCATCGTCTGCCATCTGGGCGGCGGTGTCAGCGTGGGTGCCCATGAAAAGGGCCGCGTGGTGGATGTGTTCAATGTCAAGGACGAGGGCTCCATGGGTCTGGACCGCGGCGGCGCGCTGCCGGTGAACCAGCTCATCAACTACTGCTTCTCCGGCGTCACCAAGGACGAGGCCAAGAAGGTCATGGGCCGCCGCGCCGGTATGTTCTCCTATCTGGGCACCACCGATTTCCGGGTCATCTGCGCCAATGTGGTGGCAGGGGACGAGAAGTCCGTGGAGGCCTACAAGGCCCTGGTGTATCAGCTGGCCAAGGATATCGGTGCCATGGCCGCCGTGCTGAAGTACAAGGTGGACGGCATTGTCCTCACCGGCGGTATGGCCTACGAGCAGTTCTTCTGCGATGACATCGCCGCCTATGTGGGTGCTGTCGCCCCCATCATCCGTCTCCCCGGCGAGGAGGAGATGCGCTCTCTGGCCGAGGGTGCCCTCCGTGTCCTCCACGGCGAGCAGGAACCCGGCGTGTATTAAGAATCACCGCACCCATGCCTCCCCCTCCGGGGGAGGTGGGTGAGCGAAGCGAACCCGGAGAGGGTAATGAGGGAATTCTTTCGTTAGCACCCTCTCAGTCTCGCTATCGCTCGACAGCTCCCCCAAAGGGGGAGCCCTTGGAATCCCGTTTTCAATTAAATATCAAATATAAGAGGAACAAAAAAGAAAAAAGCCTCCTTCCCCCGCACTTATGTAGAACAGCACGCCCTCATCCTTGCATGGGGGAGCGCGAGGGGGAGGGTATGACCCCTCGCAGTTCAATAAAATCTGCGCAGGCGGCGCACCAAACTACTTCATTGCGTTAATTATTAAAGAAGAACATAATAAAAAAGAAGAAAAACTTAAGCAGAAAGGTGGAATTTCAAATGAAACATCTGATGTCCGGCAACGAGGCTACCGCACGCGGCGTCTATGAAGCCGGTATCAAGGTCTGCTCGGCCTACCCCGGTACGCCCAGCACCGAAATCCTGGAAAACCTGCCCCAGTACGGCGAGGATGTCTACTGCGAGTGGGCTCCCAATGAGAAGGTGGGTACCGAAGTGGCTTACGGTGCCTCCGTGGCCGGCTCCCGCTCCCTGACCACCATGAAGATGGTGGGCCTCAATGTGGCCGCCGACCCCCTGTTCACCGCAGCCTACATGGGCGTGGGCGGCGGCTATGTCATCGTCACTGCCGATGACCCCAGCTGCCACTCCTCCCAGAACGAGCAGGACAACCGTCACTATGCCCGTTTCGCCAAGGTGGCCATGGTGGAGCCCAGCGATCCCCAGGAGTGCAAGGACTTCGTGAAGCTGGCCTGCGAGATCTCCGAGGAGTTCGACACCCCCGTGCTGTACCGCACCACCACCCGCGTGTGCCACTCCAAGGGTCTGGTGGAGTTCGGTGAGCGCACCGAGGTGACCCCCAAGCCCTACGCACGCAACACCCGCAAGTTCATCTGCGCCCCCGCCAACGCCTTCCAGAATCATCCCCTCGTGGAGGAGCGTCTGAAGAAGCTGGAGGAGTACGGCTGCACCCGCGCTCTGGAGAACGGCCTCAATAAGATGGAGCTGGGCGACGGCAAGGTGGGCGTTGTCACCGCTGCCATTTCCTACCAGTACGCCAAGGAGGTTTTCCCCGAGGGCACTTCCTTCCTGAAGCTGGGTCTGACCTACCCCCTGCCCATGGACCTCATCCGCGACTTCGCCTCCAAGGTGGAGACCCTCTATGTCGTCGAGGAGCTGGAGCCCTTCATGGAGAATGAGATGAAGGCCGCCGGTATCCCCTGCTCCGGTAAGGACAAGACCGGCGTCATGTACGAGCTGAACACCCAGCTGGTCCGCGAGCGTATGCTGGGCGAGAAGCCCAACTTCAAGACCGTGGATGACATCGCCGTTGCCAAGCGTCCTCCCGCACTGTGCCCCGGCTGCCCCCATCGCGGCTTCTTCTACACCCTTTCCAAGAACAAGAACTATGTGGTCACCGGCGATATCGGCTGCTACACCCTGGGCTTTGCCCCTCCCCTGAACTGTATGGATGTGTGCATCTGCATGGGCGGCGGCTTCTCCGCCGGTATGGGTATGGCCAAGTCCTTCGAGCGCGAGGGCGTCACCGATAAGGTGGTCTTCGGCGTGGTGGGCGACTCCACCTTCTTCCACTCCGGCATGACCGGTGCTGCCGAGATCCTCTATAACGGCGGCAAGATGATTCCCTGCGTGCTGGACAACCGCATCACCGGTATGACCGGCCATCAGGAGAACCCCGGCACCGGCTTCACCCTCATGGGCAAGGAAGCACCCATGATGAACATCGAAAAGATCTTCGAGGCCTACGGCTACGCCCCTGTGCTCACCGTGGATCCCCAGGATCTCAAGGCCATGAAGGAGACCGTGGACAAGGCAGTTGCCGCCCTGAATAACGGCGAGCATCCCGCCATCGTCACCCGCCGTCCCTGCCTCCTCATCAAGCGCATCAAGCAGCCCAAGGCCATGTGCGTGGTCAACGCCGACAAGTGCAAGTCCTGCAAGAGCTGCCTGAAGGTGGGCTGCCCCGCCATCTCCATGGAGAATGGCAAGGCCTTCATCGACCGCACCCAGTGCGTGGGCTGCACCGTCTGTGCCCAGGCATGTCCCTTTGACGCTATCGAAATGGAGGAGAACTAAAATGGCAAAAGTAAAATCTGCCCTGTTGGTGGGCGTGGGTGGTCAGGGTGCCATCCTCATCTCCAAGATCATGTCCAACGGCTTTATGAAGGCCGGTTACGATGTTAAGCAGAGCGAGGTCCACGGTATGGCACAGCGCGGCGGCTCCGTCTCCACCCAGGTCCGCTGGGGCGAGAAGGTCTACGGCCCCGTGTTCGGCCGCGGCGAGGCCGACATTATGGTGGCCCTGGAGAAGATGGAAGCGGTGCGTTACGCCGAGTTCCTCAACCCCGACACCGGCGTGGCCGTCATCAATGACTACGCCATCAAGTCCACCACCATCGCCTCCGGCGCCGAGGAGTATCCCGAGGGCTGCATCGAGGCCATGGCAAAGAACTTCAACACCATCGCCATCCCCGCCAGCGACATCGCCATCCAGCTGGGCAACGCCAAGTGCATGAATGTGGTGCTCTTTGGCGCCATGTGCGATTCTCTGGGCTGCCCCGAGATCGACTGGGAGCAGATCGTGGCCGAGACCGTCCCCGAGAAGGTCCGCGAGCTGAACCTGAAGGCCTTCCGCGCCGGCCGCGAGGCCGCCGCCAAGGCAAAGTAAACACAAGCACAAAAAAAGAACCACCCTCGGGTGGTTCTTTTTTATTTCCTTTTTACTCCGGATATACCAGCTTCTCCACCGTCCAGTTCTCAATGATGCCTGCGTAGAAAGCACAGCAGGCCCGGGCCAGATCAATGTCGAGGTTGACATAATTTCCACACTCCCGTGCAGACTTGCCGGGCATCTCCCCCATGTACCGCCCTGCAGCGGTAAAGGTCAGCTGCAGCAGCTTCACCGCCTGGGCTTCCGTCAGCTGATCGCCGTCGAAGAGGAAGTAAAAGCCCGTCTGGCAGCCCATGGGGCCGAAGTAGATCACCGCATCCTTGTGGGCGCTGTTGCGCAGTAATGTGGCAATGACATGCTCCACGGAATGCATCTGGGCATTGGTCAGCAGATCACCGGTGTTGGGGCGCTTGAAGCGCAAATCAAAAGTCACCACATTGCCGTCCCGGCGGCTCAGGTACAGACCCGGGCGCAGGGTGTCGTGGTTCACGGTAAAACTGGCAATTCGTTCCATTTCTCAACCCTCCTGCAGTGCATCCACAAAGGCCATGACCGCCTGATTCAGCTGGGCCATGGCGGTGGGGAAATTGAAATAGTAGTCCTGCTTCACCACCAGACAGTCGGACACCGACTTCAGCGCCATCATGGGCACGCCCCAGCGGTGGCATACCTGCGCCACGGCGCCGCCCTCCATCTCGCACAGGAGAGGGGCAAAGGTCTCGCGGATGAAGTCCACCCGCTCACCGGGGAGGGCGAACCAATCCCCTGTGGCCACGCGGCCTGTGCGGTAGGCATAGCCGATCTTATCCATAGCGGCCTTGGCGCGGTGGAAATCGGCGGTGGGGAAGGAGACCATATTGACGGTGGAGACCAGTCCGATGGGGTCCCCCACACCGGTGGTGTCCACATCGTGCTGGACAAAGTCCTCCGTCAGCACCAGCGTGCCGATGGGCACCTCCTCAAAGCAGCCCGCCACACCGGCATTGATGACCAGGTCGGGGTGGTAGCGCTGGATCAGCAGGGCGGCAGCCATGGCGGCATTCACCTTGCCCACACCGCCGCAGCAGGCGATGAGGTCGTGGCGGAGGCGATAGAAGTGGACACCGGCCACCGTTTCGGTGGGCTGTGCGCCGTGGATCAGGCTCTCGATCTCCGAGGGCATGGCGTAGAAAAGGGCAGTGAGCATAAAGGTGACCTCCTTTAGATGGTGGCATAATGCCTCCCCCAAAGGGGGAGCCTTCTTATCTCCATTCTACCTACCCCCCTATCGAATTGTCAAGTTGCAATTCTCTGCGCTGTGGGGTAGAATGGAGGAAAGAACCGAGAAGGAGGCGTCCCTATGATCGCCGGTATCATCTGTGAATATAACCCTCTTCATCTGGGCCATGTCCATCTTCTGCAGCAGGTGCGCAAGGCCGGTGCCGATACCATCGTCTGCGCCATGTCCGGCAACTTCGTCCAGCGGGGAGAGCCCGCCCTTATCCGCAAGCATCTCCGGGCCGCCGCCGCCATTGACTGCGGTGCCGATCTGGTGCTGGAGATCCCCACCCCCTGGGCTATGGCCACTGCGGAGATCTTTGCCCGGGGCGGTGTCAGTATCCTCCACCGGGCCGGCTGCACCCATCTGGCCTTCGGCAGCGAAAGCGGTGACACCGCCGCCCTGCAGCAGGTTGCCCAAAGCCTCGACAATGCGGCGTACCCTGCCCTGCTGCGCCAATTTCTCGCCGACGGCATCACCTTCGCCGCCGCCCGACAGCAGGCGGTGGCCCGGCTGACGGACGAGGACACCGCCGCCCTCCTCAGCAGCCCCAACGACACCCTGGCGGTGGAATATCTCCGTGCCGCCTCACGGGAGGCGTCGCTGACACCTCTGGCCATCCCCCGCATGGGTGCCCACCACCACGGCGCAGTGTCCCACGGTATCGCCTCAGCCTCCCATGTCCGCCGTCTGGTGGCGGCGGGACAGCTGGAAGAGGCCTGCTCCTTCCTGCCCTCTGTCATGGCCGACGGCCTCCGCTACGAGGTGCGCCACGGCAATACCGCCCAGCTCATCCGCGCCGACCGGGCCATCCTCTCGGCTCTGCGCCAGAGCGATGAGGAAACGCTCCGGGCCTGCGACAGCAGCGGCGAGGGGCTGGAGCACCGCCTCCTCCGTGCCATTGAGGAGGGCTGCTCACTGGAGGAGGTGCTGCAGCTGGCCAAGACCAAGCGCTACACCGCCGCGCGGCTGCGGCGCATGGCCATGTGGGGCTGGCTCCGCCCCGCCGCCGTCCCCTCCACACCTCCCTATCTCCGTGTCCTCGCCGCCAACGACAAGGGGCGGCAGCTGCTGCGAAAGCTCCGGAAGGAGGGCGCACCGGTGCTGACCAAGGCGGCGGACGCCGCCGCCTTGGGTGTCGAGGCCGCCGAACTGATGGCCCGGGAAGCCGGGTGGACGGATCTCCATGGTCTGTGCCGCGAGGTCATCCCCCCCTGCGGCGAGGAATGGCGCAGCAGTCCGGTAATGAAGTAAAAAAAGCACAAAAAACAGGGAAAATACTCCTTGACAAAGGCCATTTCCGCTGTTATACTTGAAAGGCCGCTTTGAATGGGTACAAAGTGTCGGCGTGGGAAATCCCCCCGATCCGACCGCCCCCGACAGCGAGACCGTAATAAAGGAAAGGCAGGTGCAACAAGCAAATGAAGGCTATTATCGTGACCGGTGGTAAGCAGTACATCGTCTCTGAGGGCGATACTCTGTTCATCGAGAAGCTGGAGGCCGAGGCCGGTGAGTCCGTGGTGTTCGACCGCGTGCTGGCTATCGTCGACGGCGAGAACACCAAGATCGGCGCTCCCGTGGTGGAGAACGCTAAGGTGGACGCTACCGTGGTGAAGAACGGCAAGGGCAAGAAGATCCGTATCTTCAAGTACACCCCCAAGAAGGGCTACCGTAAACGCCAGGGTCATCGTCAGCCCTACACCAAGGTTGAGATCGCTAAGATCAGCTTCTAAGGTAAGGCAATGACGAGCGTTACATTCCTCGTTGAAGGAAACCGCATCATCGGGTTTGATGCACAAGGACACAGCGGCTATGCACAGGAGGGCGAGGACATCGTCTGTGCCGCCGTCACCAGCGCTGTCAGACTGGTGGAGTCCACCGTCAATGATGTGATGGGCCTGTGTGCCTCTGTCAAGGTCTGTGAGAAGACCGCCGCCATCCACTTCCGCCTCCCCGGTTCTCTGGGTCCCACGGCGGAGAACACCTGTCAGAATCTGCTGACAGGCATGATGGTGTATCTCTCCCAGCTCCACGACGAATACCCCGACTACCTCGAAGTGATGGAATCGGGCGACTGATCCCCCACTTCTTCTAACTTTCAGAAAGGATGGTACTGCGAAATGCTGAACATTGGTCTGCAGTTCTTCGCCCACAAGAAGGGCGTTGGTTCCACCAAGAACGGCCGTGATTCCGAGTCCAAGCGTCTTGGCCCCAAGCGCGCTGACGGTCAGTTCGTTCTCGCCGGCAACATTCTCGTTCGCCAGCGCGGCACCCACATCCACGCCGGCTCCAACGTCGGTATGGGCACTGATCACACTCTGTTTGCCAAGGCCGACGGCGTTGTCCGTTTCGAGCGTCTGGGCAAGGACCGCAAGAAGGTCTCTGTCTACCCCGCCGAGTAATTGGTAATCAAAAAGACACCCTTCGGGGTGTCTTTTTTCAATTAACAAGTAACAATTAACAGTTAACAGTTATTTTTGCTTTCGATAGTTTTTTCAACCTCAAAAGAAAGTACGAACATTCCCGTCCTAATCCTTGACTACCCTCCCCTTTTCCTATAAAATAAATTAGATAACCATAACCAATACCAACGAATCAGAGGTGAATCCCCTATGGCAAACGGTTTTATTGATAAAGCACGCATCTCCGTAAAGGCCGGCAACGGCGGCAACGGCGCAGTGGCCTTCCACCGGGAGAAATATGTGGCCGCCGGCGGCCCCGACGGCGGCGACGGCGGCAATGGCGGCTCCATCATCCTGAAGGTGGACGACCATATGTCCACGCTGATGGACTTCCGCTACAAGCGCAAATATACCGCCTCCCCCGGCATGGACGGACAGGGAGGCCGCAAGTCCGGCAAGGACGGCGAGAGCCTCATCATCAAAGTGCCCCGGGGCACGCTGGTGCGGGATGCCGAGACCAACGAGATCATCAAGGATATGTCCGACGATGCGCCTTTCGTCCTGTGCAAGGGCGGCCGCGGCGGCTGGGGCAACCAGCATTTTGCCACCCCCACCCGTCAGGTGCCCCGCTTTGCCAAGGCCGGTCTCCCCGGCGAGAGCCACGATGTCATTCTGGAGCTGAAGCTGCTGGCAGATGTGGGTCTGGTGGGCTTCCCCAATGTGGGCAAATCCACCCTCCTCAGCGTGGTCTCCAAGGCCCATCCCAAGATCGCCAACTACCACTTCACCACCCTCTACCCCAATCTGGGCGTGGTGTATGTGGACGAGGGCGTCAGCTTTGTCATGGCGGACATCCCCGGCATCATTGAAGGTGCCAGCGAGGGAGCCGGTCTTGGCCACGACTTCCTGCGTCATATCGACCGCTGCCGCCTGCTGGTGCATCTGGTGGATGTCTCCGGCAGTGAGGGCCGCGACCCCATTGAGGACTTTGAGGCCATCAATGCCGAGCTGCAGCAGTACAGTGCGGAGCTGGCCACCCGTCCCCAGATCGTGGTGGCAAACAAGACCGACCTGATGATGGACGAAGAGCAGCTGGAGACTTTCCGCACCCATGTGGAGGAACAGGGCTATCAGTTCATGGCCATGTCCGCCGCCACCCATCAGGGTACCCGTGAGCTGGTGGGCCGCATCGGCGCCATGCTCTCCACCCTGCCCCCCGTGACGGTCTATGAGCCGGAGTATGTCCCCCGTCCTCCCCAGATCGACACCTCCGCCCCCCTGGAGATCCACCGGGAGGACGATACCTGGCTGGTGGAGGGTCCGTGGCTGGAGCGCCTCATGGCCAACATCAACTTCTCCGACTACGAGAGCCGTATGTATTTCGACAAAATGCTGCGCCAGAGCGGTCTGTTCGACCGGCTGGAGGATATGGGCATTCAGGACGGCCACATCGTGTCCATGTACAATCTGGAATTTGAATATCAGCGATAAAATAAAGACGCCTTCGGGCGTCTTTACTTTATCCGCTGTTTTATTTCATACGAGAGGGGCATACCCTCCCCTCTCGCGCTCTCCCCATGCAAAACTGTTTGCCCCGTTTTCTTTATCAATGAAACGAAAATCAAGCAAAAAGAGCCCGTTTGGGCTCTTTTTTACGCTCTTTTTACTTGATTTCTCCCTGGGGGGTGCCGTCCACATACAGCTGCACCTGCTGGATCCCCTCGGCGCTCAGCAGCGACCGGGCCACGCCCTGCAGGAGTTTTTCCTCCTGCAGCAGGTCCATGCTCTCCCCGGGGATATTCAGATGGCATACGCCGGACTCCATACGGGCAGACATTCCCGTGAAGTCCTCCGGCAGCAGCGGCAGCAACTCGTCATTTTCCGGCCCCTCTGTCAGGGCATTCAGCACCACCTGTGCCGCACTCTCTCCCTCATACTGGGTCAGCAGCCGCTCCTCGCTCTCCAGCCGCCCCTCCTCGTTGAGGAAGTACAGCCGCGCTGTCAGCGTCCGCACCACATCGTCCATGGAGGACAGAAGCACATCGCCGGAGAGAAGCGTCTGCTTGCTGCGGTGGACCAACTCCCGCCCCTCGGCGGTGATCCGCACGGCGTACACGCCCGTCAGCTGGGTCAGACTCAGGGTGATACAGTAGTCCGCCACCGTCAGCTCCATGCCGCTGAGAAGGGTGTACCCCACCGACAGGTCCACACAGGCCGTGGAACCGGAGAGCTGAACCTGACGCAGCTTCACATTCTCCGGCAGCGGGGAGCGGTAGTCCCCCTCACTGCGCATCAGATGCTCCATAACAGCCTGCACCTGTGCCTCCCGCTCCTGGGGCAGTTCCTCCCAGGGCAGCACCGTGGTGCCGCTGATAATATCGCCTCCCAGGCGCTCTTCCTCTGCCGTCAGACCATAGAGGACAAGGCCCTCCACCGGCTCCTCCGTGGCGGCGCAGCCTGCGGCGGAGAAAAGGAGCAGCAGAAGGAGGAACAGTGTCGCGATCCGTTTCATTCCGCGCCACCTCCCTCTGCAAGGGGCAGGCGGACGGTGAACACCGTACCGGCCTTCTCCCCGCGGCCATCCACCGCAATGGTGCCGCCCCGGTACTCCACCGCATCCTTAACGATGGAGAGACCCAGACCGGTGCCGCCCTCGGCCCGGGAGCGCATCTTATCCACACGGTAAAACCGATCGAAGATGTGGGGACGGTCACTCTCGGGGATGCCGATGCCGTTGTCCTCCACGGTGATGACCACCATATCCTGCTCCACCGCCGCACGGGCGTGGACAAAGCCGGAGTGGGTGGAATATTTGATGCCGTTTTCCATTAAATTGTAGAGGATCTGGTGGACATCGTCCTCCGTGGCCCGGACCACCGCGTCCTGGGCGCACTCCCATGTCAGGGTGACGCCCTTTTCCCGGGCCACCACCGCCAGCATCCGTACCACGCGCTCCATGACCTCCGCCACCGCTGTGGCGGTG
Organism: Oscillospiraceae bacterium; assembly: GCA_017416445.1. GTDB lineage: Bacteria > Bacillota > Clostridia > Oscillospirales > Oscillospiraceae > Vescimonas. The sequence continues at coordinate 55,288 of JAFQCJ010000074.1, forward strand.
CGGTCATCCACCGCCGGGACAGAGCCGCTGTCCAGGCGGGTCAGCGCCAGAAGATGCTCGGTGATGCGGTTGAGGCGCTGGGCCTCCTGACCGATGTCGGAGACGAACTCCCGCACCGTGGCACCGTCCATGTTCTCCGTCTGCAAAATGGAGTCGGACATAAGCTGAATACCTGCCAGCGGTGTTTTCATCTCGTGGCTGGCATCGGAGACGAAGCGGCGGCGGGCGTTCTCCGTGGTGGCCAGACGGTCGGTAAGGGAGTTGAACTCCGCGGCGATCTGGGCGATCTCATCGCTGCCGCGAACGGCGGCACGGGTGGAGTAAGAACCCTCCCGCACCTGTCGGATGGCGGTGAGGAGGTTGGTGATGGAGCCTGTCAGCATCCGCCCCAGCGCGAAGGACAGGGTCATCACCAGCACCGCCACCACCAGGGAGATGGTCATCAGATTCTGCTGGAAGCCCTTTAACAGCTTCGCCTGCTCCGTATCGTATTCGTAGACATACACCGCGCCGACGATCTCATTGTGGTATATCACCGGCTCGGCCATGCGGCTGAAAAATCCCTGTTCATCGTAGGTGCAGTAAAAGGCGTCGTTGCCCCACAGAGCCTCGGCAATCTCACTGTAGAACGCATACATCCCCACAGCCCCATTCTCCTTGCGGCTGTCGTAGAGGATGCGTCCGAAGGGATCGGTCACCAGCAGGCGGTTTACCCCCGTCTCCGTCATGGAGCTGAGGGCGGCGGAGACATTGTCCACCGTCAGGGTCTCCAGACCGCTCAGGGATGCCTCGATCAGCTTGATACTGCCCCGCAAACTCGTCTCCTTGGACTTGAACACCAGATCCTGAGACACCAGCAGCGGGTAGGTGTTCAGCAGCACCAGCACCGCCAGAATGATGCAGATATAGCTGATGCCGAACTTGTTCTGCAGGTTAATTTTCCCCTTGAAAATAGTAACCCACCCCCCAGCGCGTCATAATGTGTGCCGGCTCCGAGGGCTCCCGCTCCAGCTTTTCCCGCAGGCGGCGGATGTGGACATCCACGGTGCGGTACTCCCCGGCGAAGGAGTAGCCCCAGACCTGATCCATCAGCGTCTCGCGGCTGTAGACACGCTTGGGATTGCGCATCAGCAGCTCCAGAAGATCGTATTCCTTGGCTGTCAGCGTCACCGTCTCGCCGCGGCAGATGGCGGCCCGCTGCATGGTGTCCAGCGTGATCTCCCCCACCGTCAGCAGGTTCTTCTCCGTCTCTGCTGTGGGAGGAGCGGTGCGGACGGCACGCTTCAGCAGGGCCTTGACACGGGCCTTCAGCTCCAGAATATTGAAGGGCTTGGTGACATAGTCATCGGCACCGCAGGCAAAGCCCGCCAGCTTGTCGCTGTCCTCGGACTTGGCCGTCAGCATGATGACAGGCACCTCGGAGAAGGTGCGGATCTCCATGCAGGCATCGGTACCGGACTTGCGGGGCATCATCACATCCAGAATAATGAGGTCGAACTGCTCCCGCCGGGCCAGCTCCACAGCCTCCTGCCCGTCATAGGCAGTGGAGACCTGGTAACCCTCGTTTTCCAGATTGAAGCGGATCCCCTTGACCAAGAGCTGTTCATCATCCACCACAAGGATCTTCATGGCCATATCCTGCACCTCCTGTAGAAAAGTAAAGAAAATTGTTCATCAATAATTCGTATTTGCTCCGTTGACGAGGGGACGGGGATGCCGTATAATGAAAGAGATACCATCCGGGCCCTGTGCCCATCCCCTTATTTCTTACCCATCATTATACCATAAATGGAGAAATTGTCATTATGAAATTGCGCCGTTTTACCGCTCTTTTTTTCGCCCTCGCCCTCACACTCCTCAGCTGTGTCACCCCCGCCTTCGCTGTGGAGGATATTACCATTGACGCCACTGCCGTGCTGCTTCTGGACGGTGAGAGCGAGACGGTCCTATTTGAAAAAAACGCCCATGAGCGACGCTATCCCGCCTCCACCACCAAGATCATGACCGCCCTGCTGGTGGTAGAGGCCATCAACCGCGGTGAACTGCGTCTCGAGCAGCCCATCACCGCCTCCCTCAACGCCGTGTCCAGCCTGCCCGACGACGCCTCCACCGCCGGCATCGACCCCGGCGAGACGCTGACGGCAGAGCAGCTGCTGTACTGCCTGCTGGTGGTCTCGGCCAACGAAGTGGGCAACATCTTTGCCGAGGAGCTGTGCGGCTCTGTGCCCGCCTTTGTGGAGAAAATGAATGCGCGTGCCGCGGCCCTGGGCTGTGAGGACACCCATTTTGTCAACACCTCCGGCCTTCCCGACAACAATCACTACACCACCGCCTGGGATCTGTGGCTGATGACCCGGGAGGCCATGAAGCACGATCTGTTTATGACCGTGTGCAACACCAAGGCCTACTCCATCCCCGACGACCCCGCTACTGCCGACATTGACGAGAGCCACGAGCTCCACTCCACCAATCTTCTCATCTCCAACTGGCGGGCTCTGGGCTATCTCTACAGCGGCGCACAGGGTATCAAGACCGGCACCACCGATGCCGCCGGCCACTGCCTGGTCTCCACCGCCGTACGGGCGGACCGCCGTCTCGTCTCCGTGGTTCTGGGCTGCGATGAGATGCCCGACCCCATCAACGGCGGCAAGGTGGCCATGAGCTTTACCGAGACGGCCCGGCTCTTCGACTGGGGCTTTGAGAACTTCTCCACCCGCACCGTCCTCACCGCCGATGAGATGATCTGCGAGGTGCCGGTGCTGCTGAGTCAGCAGACCAGTCAGGTGGTGGTACATCCGGCAGAGGACACCACCGCCGTACTGCCCAACGATCTGGCCATTGAAGATCTGGAGCGGATCATCACGCTGGATCAGGAGGTGGTCAACGCCCCCATCATGGCCGGTGACCGTCTGGGGCAGATCACCCTGCGCTATGGTGATACCGATTACGCCACCGTGCCCCTGCTGGCCATGTCCGATGTGGCGGCCTCCCGCTTCCTCATTATGAAGACGGCCCTGATCACCTTCTTCTCCCACCGTCTCGTCCATCTGGGACTGGTGCTGCTGGCAGTGGTGGTCATCCTGATCCTCCTCTTTGGCCGCCGCCTCATGCAGCGCCGCCGCTACGGTTCCGGCCGCAACCGTCGCCGCCGTCATCGCAGCTACCGCGGCCGCCGTTTCTGAGAGGAGCGTACTATGGAGCTCCTCTACGAAGATAAGCACCTGTGTCTGGCGGTCAAGCCGGTAAATGTCCTGTCGGAGGATCACCCTACCCAGCGGTGTATGCCCGCCCTGCTGCGTCAACACTATCAGGAGCGGAAACAGCACGACTACATCGCCACGGTACACCGTCTGGATAAGCCGGTGGGCGGGGTGATGCTCTTCTCCCGCAGCAGTGCCGTCACCGGCAAGCTGACGGGCCTCATCGCCCGCCATGAGGTGGAAAAAGAATATCTGGCCATCCTCCGGGGCAAACCACAGGAGGATGAGGCCACGCTCACCGACCTCCTGTTCCACGATGCCACCCACAACAAGAGCTTTGTGGTGAGCAGGGAGCGCCGCGGCGTGCGGGAGGCACGACTCCATTACCGTGTGCTGGGATACCATGCCCAGGAGAACCTGACGCTGGTAAAAGTCCGCCTCCACACAGGCCGCACCCATCAGATCCGCGTCCAGTTCTCCCACCGGAAGCTCCCTCTGTTAGGCGACATCCGCTACGGATCCAAAGCACCCTGTCCTCCCGCCCTGTGGTCCCACCATCTGGCCTTCGTCCACCCCATGACCAAAAAGCGGGTGGATGTCCAGGCCCTGCCTCCCATGGAGTATCCCTGGACGCTGTTTGCCCGGGAGTTGGGGGCAAAGTAGAAACAAACCCACTATATCCCCTCCACATACATGAAACAATTATTAAAAACTCTTCCGCAAAAACTGAAAAAACTCCTGCAATTTCTCCTCAATCCCCGGTTTCTGCTGTGCTTCGGTCTGGGCTGGATGATCACCAACGGCTGGTCCTACGCGCTGCTGGGACTGGGCACCTTCTATGACATCGGCTGGATGAAGGCGGTGGCAGGGGCTTACCTCGCCATCCTGTGGTTCCCCTTCTCCCCGGAGAAGATCATCACCGTGGCCATTGCCATCGGATTGCTCCAGTGGCTCTTTCCCAAGGACACCTATACCCTGGGTGTCCTGCGGAATATGCGCACCAAAGCCATAGAGGCCGCCCGCCGCAGCCGGGAGGAGCGCCGGGCCAGACGGGAGGCCAACCGTATTCGCTTCCGGAAAGAGGGGCAGATACCGCAGCAGCCCTCCGGCGAGGAAAGGGACACATGAAACTCTATCTCAAAAGTATTATCATCGGCCTCGGCGGCGTGTCCCCGGGGCTCAGCGGCAGCGTGCTGATGATCCTCTTCGGCCTGTATGAGCCGGTGCTGGCATCTCTCGGTACGCTGTTTCGCGATTTCAGAAAGAAGCTCACCTTTCTCCTGCCCATCGTGGCGGGCATGGTGACGGGCGTGCTGCTGTTCAGCAAGCTTCTCAACTATCTCCTGGCACACCACGAAGTGCCCACCCGCTTCTGCTTCCTGGGTCTCATTCTGGGCACCGTTCCCCTGTTTTATCAGGAGGTGCGGAAGAAGGGCTTTGCCTGGTACTGGTGGGTGGTCATCGCCGCCTCCTTTGCCGCCGGTATGCTCCTCTTCACCGTCAATGCCGGTGCCTTCCCCCAGGTCACCGAGCCCACCCTGTGGCACAAGATCCTGCTGGGCATCGCCGTGGCCGCCAGTGCCATCGTCCCCGGTATCGACCCGGCGGTGCTTCTGTCCTCTCTGGGGCTCTATGAACTCTATGTGGCGGCGCTGGCGGAGCTGGATTTCTCCATCCTGCTGCCTATGGTTCTGGGACTGGCGCTGGGGGCGGTGGTGATCTCCTTTCTCATGTCCCGTCTGCTGCAGCGGTTCCACACGGCGGCCTTTTCGGTGATCTTCGGCGTGTTTCTGTCCATGATCCCCAATATGCTGACCCCCGCCTGCCGCCTGCCTGTGGCTCCCATCTCCCTGTGGTATATCGCACTGATCGTCATGGGCTTTTGTGTGTCCTTCTTTTTGGGAAGACTAAAAAAAGAGTAAAAAAAGACCGCCCCTGAGGCGGTCTTTTTCTCATATCAATTTCTCAAAGTAGAAGAACTGCTGGTCCTCTCCCGTCTTTCGCATGGTGGATGAGAGCATCCGATAAGATGCCTCGTTCTGGCGGTAGCACTTGGCCACGATTTTGGCAAGGCCCAGCTGGTAGAGGCCCCATTCCGCCACGGCGGCGAAAGCCTCGGTACCGTAGCCACTGCCGGCGTATTCCGGTGCGATGCGGCAGCCCAGCTCCATGCCGCCCCGCCAGTCGCCGTTATACAGCACCGCCTCACCGATCCATTTGCCGTCGAGACAGATGGCGAAGTTCACCGCCAGACGGCGGTCAAAATCGGCGCGGGCCACATGGAGGAAATAGTCCTCCGTCAGCTCCCCCTGCAGATCCTTGCGGTAGTCATAGCCCCAGTAGCGGTTGCGCTCGTCATCCAGACACAGGGCGTTATAGGCCGCCTTGTCCTCATCGGTAAAGCCCCTCAGGGTCAGCCGCGCCGTGGTGAGGGTGGGGATCTCGTCGATGGCATCCAGCTCGTTGCCCACGGCGAAGCGGAGCTTGCCCGCCCGCTCAATGGGGAGATACTGCATCTTGGAGGTGCGCAGACCCTTGTCCTGTCCGTCGTCCTCCCGGTTGATCCACACGCAGTCGCCGCCGTAATACCGGGCGAAGAGCTGCACCATGGTGGGATAGACCCCCGCATGGGAGTACAGTGCCTTTTCAATATGGCACACCAGCGTCACGCCGCACTTCTCCGCCAGAGCGATGGACAGGAGCTTCCCCTCCCACAGGATGCCGCCTGCCCGGAAGATGCCCATGTCGAGGTAGGTAAACAGCTCCTTGGCCAACTGCAGCTCCCGCTGTGCCCCCTCTCCGGTCTTGCCGAACTCCGCCTCGTAATCCCGCCAGAACTGCTCGATCAGCTCCCGGTCGTCTGCCGTCAGGGGGATGAACTCCGCCCCCTGGTGGTGCTTGCGGAATTTGTTGATGTGGTTGCGCTGGCCGCTGTAGCGGCGGCCCTCAAAGCGGGACAGGTCCTCCACCATGTAGATGTAGTCCCGCCACGACCACTCGTTGGTGAGGCTTACCTTCGGGTAGCGCATGGCCATGCGGCAGCCCTCCGTCTCCGGCACAAAGGCGAAGATGGGACGCTGTCCCAGCTCACGGCAGTGGTCCTCAATGGCAGACAGTGCCGCCTCCACATCCCCCTCGGGGCCGGGGACGGGAAAATCGAACTGTACGGAGCCGTGAATGGTATTGCGGATAATGAGGCAGCCGGCGACAACGGTGTATTCGCTGTGGAGCACATGGCGCCACATATATTTCACGCCCGCACTGTATTCACACAGGCGGTAGGCACATTTTTCGTAATAGGGCCGCAGCAGGGGCATATCCGCCGGCGTGATGGGGGTAAAGTGAAGCATGTGGTCTCTCTCTTTCTTTTGTTGCTGATGGTAGTATGCCCCATATTTTACCACTTAGCGATGGCAAAAGCAACAATTTGTACGCTTTGCAATTTTTCCTTATTTCATGAATTTCTCAAAAAACCTCTTGCATTTTCCAAAATCCCCCGTTATACTGTATATGTCTTATTATGCGTCATTGGGTCCACTCCACTTTTTGGGCTCTCTGAACGCAACAATTAAGGAGGAAAGTCCGCCCATCACCGGCGGTGCGGCAGTGTGGAGACCTGTCGTAAAGCAGTCCGTGGAATATCGGCTGTAAGGCTACGCCCGCGGAGGCGGCGCAGCTACGGTGAGAGAATTATGGCAAAGGTATTGCTGAAGAACCTGAAGAAGGTCTACCCCAACACCGAGAACACCAAGAAGCCCAAGAAGGGCGAAGAGGTCAAGAAGACCAGCCTGCAGATCACTGACGAAGGCGTCGTGGCCGTGCAGGAGTTCAATCTGGAGATCGCTGACCGCGAGTTCATCGTGCTGGTCGGTCCCTCCGGCTGCGGTAAGTCCACTACCCTGCGCATGGTGGCCGGCCTTGAGGACATCTCCTCCGGCGAGCTGTGGATCGGCGACAAGCTGGTGAACGATGTGGAGCCCAAGGATCGCGACATCGCCATGGTCTTCCAGAACTACGCCCTCTATCCCCATATGACCGTGTACGAGAACATGGCCTTCTCCCTGAAGCTGAAGAAGGTCGACAAGGCCGAGATCGACAAGAAGGTCCGCGAGGCTGCCGAGATCCTGGACATCACCCAGTATCTGGACCGTAAGCCCAAGGCTCTGTCCGGCGGTCAGCGTCAGCGTGTGGCCATCGGCCGCGCCATCGTCCGTAACCCCTCCGTGTTCCTGATGGACGAGCCCCTGTCCAACCTGGACGCCAAGCTGCGTAACCAGATGCGCGCTGAGATCATCAAGCTGCGTCAGCGCATCGACAC
>JAFQCJ010000075.1 GCA_017416445.1 Oscillospiraceae bacterium
ACGGAACCCCCGAGGAACAAGAATGTTCATCCTTACCAATGCTGCCCGATGTTTCAGACACGGAGAACCAACAACGATCCGATCATGGACTGCTTTTTTTGCAAGTATGCCTATTTCGGATTGGAAAATAAGGTTGCGCTTGAAGTCGGTATCTGTCGCTGGCCGGAGGTGCAGCTGGAGTAAATGACAGGAAAAGGTCTTTATGGGGAGCCTGCTCCCCATCGCTTTAGGGGAACCCTAAAGCCAATGCTTCTTTCAATACACAAGCACGGAGGAAAGAGATTATGAAGAAACGGATTTTGAGCGTACTGCTCGCCATCGTCATGGTTGTGGGAATGTTCCCGGTGACCGCAGGGGCTACGACTGCCGAGCCGGTCAAAACATGGAGCATCGGTGCGTCGGAAAGTGGAACAGATGCTGTTGTGGCAAAGCTCTATACCAATGTCACAGACAACACCAAATATGACCTTGTCATTTCCGGCACAGGTGAGATGGGCACGACCACCGGCACAAAGATGCCGTGGAGGGGATCGGAATATCAACAACACATCGTTTCCGTCACTGTGGAAAGCGGCGTGACCAATGTCAACTCTTATGCCTTCAAGGACTGCACGGCTCTGACCAGCGTCACCATTGGTGACACTGTGACCGAGATTGGGAGTTTTGCCTTCAACGGCTGCACGGCTCTGACCAGCGTCACCCTTGGTGCCACTGTGACCGAGATTTGGGGTTATGCCTTCGGCGGCTGCACCAGCTTGACAGCCTATACGGTCGATAGCGAAAACACGGCCTATTCTGCCACAGATGGCATCCTGTTCTCTAAGGATGGAACGACCCTCGTATCCTACCCCAGCAACAAGAGCGGCACCTCCTATACCGTTCCCAACTCCGTCACGAAGATCTCCAGCAGTGCATTTTGCGATGTGACTACTTTGACGGAGCTCACCATCCCGCATACCACGACCTCCATTGTCGGTACCATATTCCACGGTAAAGCGTTCGAAGGAAAGATCACCATCAAGGGCCACACCGGCTCCGCAGCGGAAACCTATACCAAGGGGGACCCAGATAGCACCACGTTTGTCAGCATCTGCAGCGATGGCGATGATGCTGATACGCTTTGCGATGTGTGCGGCTACGATACCGCCCACGCCGCCCACCCCATCTGCGGCGCGACGCACAGTGACATCGGCGACCATACTGGCACCTGTGAGGCGGTCGAGTGGACGGCGTGGGATGGCGGCACCATCACGTATACCAATGATACTGCCAGTGTGTATTTGAGCACGAATGTCACGCTTGAAAGCACACTAACTGTTGCGGCAAATCAAACGCTACACCTCTGCCTGAACGGACACAGCATCACCAGCAGCGGAGAAAATACGATCACTGTCAGTGGGGGCGCGACGCTGAACATCTGCGACTGTTCAACGGGTGAAACCGGCGGCAAGATCGCCAACACCTGCAGCTCCAATGGCCGCGGTATCATCAACTCCGGCATCGTCAATATCTACGGCGGCACCATCGAAGCCACCGGCCACAGCGGCAGAGGCATTTATCTCAACTCCGGCACCGTCAATGTCTACGGCGGCAGCGTCAGCGGGGATACCTACAGCATCTACAACGATGGAACCGGTACAGTCAACATCATCGGCGGCAGCGTCGGTAAGGACATCTACAACTACGGCGACAACAGCACTGTCAAAGTCAGCGGCGGCAGCGTTGAAGGCGGCACCTACGGCATCCAGAACAACAAGGGGACGGTCGACATCACCGGTGGAACCGTCAGCGGCGAAGAAGGTATCTACAACCCCAATGGTGGCAGAGTCGTCGTCACCGCTGGCAGTGTCAGCGGTGAATACACAGGCATCTACAACAGCGGCACCCTTACCGTAAGCGGCGGCACCGTCAAGTCTACCGGCACCGACGGTAACAACTACGGCATCTACAATTTCTACCATGGCGCAGGCTCCCTCGAACTCAGCGGTGCACCAACTATCACCGGCGCCACTGCGGGCGTTTATCTTGACGGCGGCAGCATCACCCTCGGCGGTGAACTGACTTATGTGGAGGAAAAGGCAATCAGCGTAGGGAT
>JAFQCJ010000011.1 GCA_017416445.1 Oscillospiraceae bacterium
CCGGGGCGCTCCGCGTTATTTCTTGTTCCTTGCTTGAATTACTGTGTGGATCGCATGTACAAACTCGTTGAACATGCTGATCGTCATATCCATAAACACATTGATGGGTGTATGGCTTGCCATGGCGGCATCAGTTATTCGCCGTATGTATTCTTCCCGGCTTCCTGTGCCGACCGTACCAAAAAAACCGTAGCCACCTGAACCGCACGCTGCGCATCAGAGAGGCTGATCCTCTCTTTGATGTCTTTGGCATCGTAGAGGCGACCGCCCTTGTCGTCCACCGGGGCCTGCTTTGCAGCGGCAGCAGCAAACAGAGCAAGAGCCTGTTTCTTGGAAACCTGGAAAACGTTCCGGCTGGCGGTGTCAGAATCCATAGCCTCGACATATTCCCAGCCGCTCAGCTTGGTAAAATCGTAATGTAATACGGAAACATCTGCGCTTCTCGCGCGGATCGGCACGGCCAGCTCCAGCGTGCCTTTGGAAATCATGCTCAGAGTGATGGGAGCGGGCTTCTGTGCTTCCTGCTCCTGGGACTGTTCCTTGGGCTGTTCCTCAACCTGGGGCTGCTCATTCTTCTTGATTTCTTCGCTCATGGTCTTTTTCTCCTTGTTTTTTGATGATGGAATAGGGCGGGAAAAACGAAAATGTTTGCGCTTTTCCCGCCCTTGGGATTAGTTCAGCAGATTCTCGATCTGGTTGGTGTAGTCAACGCCGTTGAACTTGATAACGCCCGCCATCGCGTCAATGATGGTCGTCACCTCGCCGTTGATTTCCTCCTCGTAGCGCAGTACGGAATACTTGTCCGTGCTGCCGAAGGGGTTGCCGGTTTCGATGTTGCCCTTCTCGGTGGACTTGTGAACGCCGGTGATGCGGAACTTGACGCTCTCATGCTCAATCTCACCGGCAGCCACGGCGTAGCGCTGGCGCACAATGCGGGTTTCGATGAAGTGCTTGCCAGGGGAGGCAAGGTACTTGCAGTTCACGCCGTTGTTGTGGCTCACGCTGAACTCCATCGCATTCAGGTGGGTGGTGTTGGGCATATCCACGTCCATAGCCATACCAGAGGAGGAAATGGTGCTGGTGGGATGCTCAATCGTCGGCAGGCTTACGCTGGTTACGTCCTCGGCAACGCGCTCGTTGTCAATAACCCGATGGCCTTCGACGTTGTTATAAACTTTGCTGGGCATAGCGGTTTACTCCTTTCTTACGCCACGTCGGCAAAATAGGTCACGAAACCTTCATCCGTCCAGTTGACAATCGCGGTCAGGCTCTTGGCAAGCGGCGTGGTGGTCACGTTGAAGGTGAAGGAATAGTCGCCGTTCATGATGTCGCTGCGGGCATCAGGCTCGGCGTTCAGGTGGACGACGCCGTAGGTCAGCGCACCGATCTTGACCAGAGCATCGAGGCGGGTCTGTTCCTCGGCAACAATGGTCTTGATGTCGTTGGCGGTCAGAGGCTTGTCCACGTTGCGGGTGCGGCGATGCTGGAAATCATTGCTGATGTAGTACAGCATCATGCGGTTGGTTTCAGACACGTTGATCTGATCGCCGCCCTCCTGGGAGAAGTCGGCGCTGTGGCAGCCCCAGATAGCCCAGCGGCCACCCACATAGGCAGCAGAGGCAATGCCGTTCTTGTTGAGCTGGTTGTTGATGAGGTAGTCATCAAACACGCGGCCCGCGCTGTCCTCACCCATGTACAGGTTGCTGATGATGGCGCACTCGGTATTGCTGGCGGTCTTGTAGGGAATGCCGTCCTGCGCGACAAGAAGCTCCTGGAAGTTGGCCGCAGCCAGCACAGACAGGTGATAAATCTTGTCGTCCGTACCCTTCACCAGGGGGAAGTACACGGTTTCGTTGCTCTTGTTGTAGCCGTTGGCATTCTTCCAGGTGGAAGCGGTCGCAAGGGTGATCTTGTCGCCCTTCTCGTCCACAATCGGGATGTCGGCCATGACGTACACATCCCAATGGCTGTTGACCTTCTGGCTGTTCTGGATCATCGCGCTATGCACAGCGGGAATGGAGGAGAAACCGGGGGCCAGCAGGAAAGAGGGAATGAAGCCGGTTTCCTGGTACACGTTCTTGATGGCGAACAGGCCGGTATTCAGGCCCGCGCCATCGGTCGCGCCGATCACGTCGTCAGCGTCAACGGCGGTCGCATCGATGCTGTTGTAGGTGATGGCCAGGGCCTCGGTGCCAAGGCCGCCGCTGGTGATCTCAGCGATGGTCAGCAGCTTCTTCTTGAAGTCGTACTGAACGGTGTAGTCCGTGCCTTTGGTCTTGCCGGTCACGGCCACGGTGTCCAGAATGATGTCGCCAGCGTTGGCGATGGTCACGCG
>JAFQCJ010000012.1 GCA_017416445.1 Oscillospiraceae bacterium
CGAAGGAGATGACATACACTTCCAGAGTGTCGCCAACGGCCACGATCTCAGCGGGGTTCTTGATGCGGCTCCAGCTCAGCTCGGAGATATGTACCATGCCGTCCACACCGCCGATGTCAACGAAGACACCATAGGAGGTCATAGACTTGACGGTACCGGTGTAACGCTTGCCCTCTTCGATGTTGTTCCAGATCTCAGCCTGGGCAGCGGCACGGGCCTCATAGGACACGGCACGGATGGAACCCACCACGCGGCGGCGGGCACGGTTGACCTCGGTGACGCGCAGGGAGACGGTCTGGCCGATCATCTCGCTGAGCTCAGCACCGCGGGGCTGACCGCTCTGGGAGGCGGGAACGAAAACACGGATACCCTTGACATTGACAACGATACCGCCCTTGTTCTCCTCAGTGACCTTACCCTCCAGGGTGACCTTGTTCTCGCAGGCCTCTGCGATGTCGTCCCAAACCTTCACGGCGTCCAGACGCTTCTTGGACAGCTTGGCGTAGCCGTCCACATCGTTGACGCGGATAACAAACAGCTCGATCTCGTCACCGACCTTCACCACATCCTCGGGCTTGACGGTGGGATCAGCAGACAGCTCTTCCAGGTCGATATAGCCGGCCTGCTTGGTGCCCAGATCAACCTGGATCTCAGTGGGGCCGATCGCCGTGACGATACCGGTTACCTTCTCTCCTGTATTTAAAGTCTTAAAAGATTTTTCCAGCAGCTCTTCGAAGCTCTCTTCCATAGCTTCCATGGTCTTGATTTCTTCGCTCATCGTTTTGTTTACCTCCTTAATGATGCTCGCTGGCGTAGACGCGCCGGCCGTGAGTCCCGCCACGGAACATCCTTTAAGAAAGTTTGGCTCAAGTTCCTCGGCCCCTTCGATCTGATAGACACGGGGGCATCTCTCGCTGCAAATCTCTGTCAAATGTCTTGTGTTGGCACTCTTACGGTCTCCGACTACGACCATTGCGTCAACCCTGGCGGCAAGGTCTGCCGCTTCCGACTGGCGTTTTTGCGTAGCATTACATATTGTATCAAATATTTCTGCGTTTGTACACTCTTTTTTTAAAAAATTTAAAGAACTTTCCCACAGGGCGCGGACACAAGTTGTCTGCACCGCCACGGTGAGAGGCAGATGACGGCGCTGGGGCTCTTCGTCCAGCCAGGTCTTTATCTCATCAACATTCTCCAAAATCACGGAATTGGGGGAAAATGAGGCCACTCCCAGAACTTCCGGATGATGTTTTTCACCGATAATAACAGGGATACGACCCTGCTCACAGGCCCGCTCCACCAGTTTTTGAATTCGCAGCACATTGGGGCAGGTAGCGTTGAGACAGGAGGCGCCCACAGATTCGAGATAGGAGAACACTTCCTTCTTCTCACCGTGAGAGCGGATGATCACCGTCTCACCGGCGCGTACTTCCTCCACGCTGTCCACACGGCGGACGCCCAGAGCAGTCAGTTCCTCCACCACATGGGTGTTGTGGATGATGTTGCCCAGCATGACGCAGCCATCCGTTTCCCTCGCGGCCGTGCGGGCCAGCTCTACCGCCCGCTCCACACCGTAGCAGAAACCGGCGCTCTTTGCCTGAATCACTTTCATACCCGATCTCTCCATTCGTAGGCCTGCGCCATCACCGTGTCGATGTTGCGCTGATACTCCTCCGCCGTCCCCTTTCGTCCCGTGTAAACAGGTGTGTAAGGGGTGCCGATGACAATGGGCGTTCTGTGGAAGAGGCGGCGGTTGGTGCCGATGTACACAGGTACCATGTCCACGCCGGAGCGGATGGCGATCATTGCCGCACCGGGCTTGGGCGCGATGTGCTGCCCCCTCTTCACCCGGGTTCCCTCAGGGAAGATCATCAGGCTGCATCCGTCACGGAGGGCACCGATGGAATGCTTCACTGCGGAGATATCATTATGGCCGCGATCTACAGGGAAGGCCCCCAGCTTGCGAATGAGCCAATTCAGCCCCGGGATGGAGAAGAGTTGTTTTTTCGCCATGATGCGGATGGGATAAGTACGGGGAAGCGCCACCGCCAGCGCAATCGGATCCACAGCACTGGAATGGTTGGCACACAGCACCACCGGCCGATCCTGAGGCAGATGCTCCACCCCCTGCACCACGGTGGGGAACAGCAGGTTCAGCAGCGGTTTAAGGAGAAAATGCAGCGTGATATAGAAAGAGTTCTTCACGCCTCCACCTTCTTTCGGATGATGGCGAGAATAGCCTCCAGGCTCTCCTCAAAGCTGAGATCACCCGTATCCAGCAGCACAGCATCCTCCGCCTGACGAAGGGGCGCGGCAGCGCGGTGAGAGTCGTTATAATCCCGCTGCTCCATCTCCCGGAGCACATCCTCATAGGGACGGGGCGTTCCCCGCTGTTCCAGCTCCAGGAAACGGCGGCGGGCACGCTCCTCCAGGGGTGCAGTGAGGAACACCTTCACCTCTGCATCCGGCAGTACCACTGTGCCGATGTCGCGGCCATCCATAATGACACAGGACTCACGGGCAAACTGCCGCTGCATCTCCAACAGGTGGGTGCGCACCTCGGGGATGGCGGAAACATCGGAGGCGTAGCGGGAGATTTCATTCCGGCGGATCTCGGTGGTCACATCGCGGCCATTGAGATACATATGTTGTAAGCCGTCCTCCGCATAATGCATGTCCACATGGATCTCCGGCAGCAGAGCGATGACGGCGGCGCTGTCGCAGGGATCAACACCTTTTTCCTTCACATAGCAGCCGATAGTACGGTAAATGGCACCGGTATCCACATAGAGAATATCCAGTCTGGCAGCCACCGCCTTGGCAATGGTGCTTTTTCCGGCACCGCTGGGGCCATCTACTGCTACGGCGAAATGCTTCTTGTTCATGCTCGTTCACCACTCCTCTTTCTCTGCGGCAGAAAGGCCCGCTAAACGGCCTGTCGCCCATGCAATCTGTAAGTTGAATCCGCCGGTATAGGCGTCCACATCCAATACCTCACCTGCAAAGTACAGGCCAGAAACCAATTTTGACTCCATGGTGTTGGGGCTGACCTCTCCCACTTTTACGCCGCCGGCGGTAACAATGGCCTCTGCCACAGGGCGCACACCGGTAACAAAGAGGGAAAAATCCTTCAGCAGTTCCATCAGTTTGCGGCGCTGCTCCTTGGTGATGGAGTGACACTTCAACCCCTTCTCCCAACCGAGGCGGCGCATCATCACTGCCACCATACTGTGGGCCACCAGACCCGCCACCAATTTCTCAGCATCACGATTGGGGTTCTCGCTGATGTCACGGAGAATACGACTGTCCAGCTTCTGCTGATCCAAAGCAGGCTTCAGGTCGATGCTGACACGATAGCCGCCCTTGTCCCAATCCCGGAGATGGGCGCTGGCAGAGAGCACCAGCGGACCGGAGATACCAAAGTGGGTAAAGAGCATCTCTCCCATCTCACGGAATACCGCCTTATTCTTTGTGTTATATACTGTCAGCTCCACATTTTTTAGGGCTAACCCCTGCATCTCGCGGCAGCATCCGTCGTCACTTACCAACGGTACAAGAGAACCCCTGGGCTCCACAATGGTGTGCCCCAGTCTTTCGGCCAGACGATAGCCGTCGCCGGTAGAGCCGGTACCGGGATAGGAACAGCCGCCGGTGGCGATCACGACACGGTCGGCTTTATAGGTGTCCCGCTGGCCATGTACAGCCGTTACAGCACCATCCGTCACCGCAATATCCACGGCCCGGTCACGCACCCACTGCACACCCGTCTCCTTCACACGGCGCTTGAGGGCGTCGGTGATGGTGAAGGCACTATCGGACTGGGGAAATACCCGATTTCCCCGCTCTACCTTCAGCGCTGCACCTGCCTGTTCAAAAAAAGCCATGGTGTCCCGGGAGGAAAAGCGGCTGAGGGCACTGTAGAGAAATCGGCCATTGCGGGGAATATTGGACATGAGACCGTCCAGATCTGTGTCGTTGGTGACATTACACCGCCCCTTGCCCGTAATATTGATTTTTTTGCCCAATCGCTCATTGGGCTCCAACAACACCACTTTCGCTCCGTTTTCCGCAGCGGCAATGGCACTCATCAAACCTGCGGCACCGCCGCCGATCACAACAACATCATTCATCTTCCGACTTACCAAAAATATCGTATTTCGACCACACCTGCTCCAAATGGGAGAAGGTGTCGGCAACTTCCTGTTTTCTTCTGCGTCCCACCGCCAGCACCAGCGCATTGAGAAGGCTCAACGGTGCCGCCAGAGAGTCCACATAGGCCAGCGCCTCACTGCGGACAAACAGCGACTCGGTGGCATAGGGCATCAGAGGCGACATGCGGTTATCGGTAATGGCGATCACCGCCGCCCCCCGTTCATAGGCCATGTCCACCGCGTGGATGACCATATTGGAGTAGCGGGGAAAACTGATGGCCAGCAGCACATCCTTCGGGCCGATGTGTACCAGCTGCTCATAGATCTCACCTGCGGCAGTGTTCTGCACCAGTGTCACATTGTTCATCAGCAGGTGGAGATAGAAGTTGAGATACCCCGCCAGAAACGCGCTGGAGCGCACACCCAGTACATAGATGTGCTCCGCCTGCATCAGGTGCTCCACCACATTGGAGAAAGCGGCGCGGTCCATCTGTTCGACAGTCGTGCTGATACTGTCCATATCGCGGTGCATGACGCTGCTTAAAAGATCCTGCTCCTCCATGTCGATCTCAGAGGCGCTGATACGCTGCACGGAGGTAAGACGGCCGCGGATCAGTTCCTGCAGCGCCTTCTGCATGGCAGGATAGCCGCTGTAGCCCAGTTCGGCAGCAAAACGCACCACAGTGGATTCGCTGACCTGGGCCGTTTTGCCCAGCTTGGAGGCCGTCATAAAGGCAGCTTTATCGTAATTATTCAAAATGTAGTCGGCAATGCGCTTTTGTCCCTTGGAGAATCCGTCCATACAGGTGCGTATGGTATACAGTACACTACTCATCCTTCTCTTCCTTTCAGCGCATGGAGTTCTTCCTTCGTCAAATACCGCCACTTTCCTGCAGGCAGATCGCCCAGTAGCAGTGAATCTTCGGCCACCCGGCGCAGGCGCTTGACCTGTAATCCCACCTGTGCGCACATACGGCGCACCTGGCGGTTCTTCCCCTGATGGATCACCACCTGCAGCAGGGCTTGTCCACCCCGGCGTTCCAACACCGTCACCTGCGCAGGAACGATAGGCTCACCGTCCAACTCACATACGGCGGCAAGGCGCGTCTCCGCCCCTGTCAGCGCACCTGTCACCGTCACCTCATAGACCTTGTCCACCTGATGCTTGGGATGCGTCATGGTCTGCATAAAGTCTCCGTCATTGGTAAACAGGAGCAGCCCCTCACTGTCCATATCAAGGCGGCCTACGGGGTAAACCCGCACGCCACAGGCCTCCACCAGTTCTGCCGCCGTTCTACGGCCCTTTTCATCACACAGGGTGGTCACATAGCCCCGGGGCTTATGGAGCATAAGGTAGACCTTTTCCTCATCAAAATTCAGGACCTTTCCGTCCACAGCGACCGTCTGCACTGCAGGGTCGGCCTTGTCACCTAAGGCGGCCACTGCGCCGTCCACCGTCACGCGGCCCGCCAGCAACAGTTCCTCCGCCTTGCGGCGGGAGCAGAGACCGCTCTGCGCTATCAACTTTTGCAGGCGCTCCGTCATGCCTATTCCTCCGCAGCAAAGCCAAATTTGTATAGTTTCTCGTGATCCGACCAGTCGTCGGATGCCTTCAGCGTCACCGCCACCAAACGGCGGCCGTCACGCTCCACGCAGCTGACCAGTGTGCGGCCCGCTGCCTTGGTATATCCTGTTTTCATACCGATGCAGCCGTCAATGCGCTGCAGCAGCTTGTTGTGGTTGCTCATGCTCCTCCCTGCCACAGAGGCGCGGGTGGTGGTGCACAGACGCACGAAACCGGGATCTTCGGCGGCATAGGCCGCCAGGCGGGCCATGTCCCGCGCGGTGGAATAGTGCGCCTCTCCATCGAGGCCGCTGGGATTTTCAAAAGAGGAGCTGGCCATACCGATACGGGCGGCAAGGTCATTCATCTTCGCAACAAAGGCATCCACTCCCCCGCAGACCTCCGTAAGAGCGAGGGCGGCATCATTGCCGCTGGAGAGCATCAACCCGTAGAGCAGCTCCTGCACCGTCAGCGTCTCTCCCACTTTCAGGTACATGGACGAGCCCTCCACCATGTGTTCTTGTGTTACGGTGATCGTCTGACAGGGAGACGCCTCCTCCAATACTACCAGCGCCGTCAAAATTTTGGTGGTGCTGGCGATCTTCATCTCTTCATCTGCCTGCTGCTCATAGAGCACCTCGCCGCTGACGGCGTCCATCAGGATAGCCGACCGGGCAGAAAGCGGCAACTTCTCCGTTCCCTCCACAGAGCAAAAACACAGCACCAAACACAAAAAGGCGCACATCACACGACGCATACCATCACCTCAAGGCTATGGTATGCACCGCAACTTGTCCGAAATTCTTACTTAAAAGATCTCTTTCTCCGCTTTTTCTGCCTTGTGGCGATCAATAAAGTTCTCCACACGATCCAGCACCTGGGGCACCATCTCAATGGCGCGATCCACGGTAGTGATAGCAGGGGCAGCAACGGGCAGCACCCGGGTCACACCGTCCCGCACCACCAGAAAGGCCACGGGCTCCACCCGGACACCTGCGGTACTGGCTCCGCCGAACTTGGGGGCAGTCTTGCCGTAGTCACCGCCGCCGCAGCCAAAGCCGAAGCTCATGCGGGACACAGGGATCAGGGTCACACCGTCGGGAGTGGTAATGGGCTGGCCGATAATGGTGTTGGAATCCACCATCTCGCGGACCTTGCCCATAGAGGTCTCCATCAATTCACTGAGAGAGGATTTCTTATTGTTCTCCATCTTCATACATCCTTTCTGAATCTTATGGTTGCGTTATCTGCGCTGCACTCTGCACAGTGCAGGCGGCTGCTTTCTGCCGCATCTTCTGATGGCGGCGGAAAGGAATATACCATTTCAATAGCGGAACAGCAGCGGCAAAGGCAATGGCAAACAGGTCCCCCACCCGCAGATACGCCCCCAGTCTGCCCTCCACATTCACGGCGGGGGCATTGAAGTCCACATCTATGTGGATATAGGGCTGACGGATATGGATGAGCTGCTCCAGACGGGGCATTACCGTCCATACGGCACCACTCACCTGCCCGTACAGTTCTGCCACACGGTCGGGCTGGGGTCCGCCCACTACGATACTCATCTCACAGGGAGCGATGCGAATACGGCGGCCGATGCGCCGCAGCACCCGTTCTATCGCCTGCCACGCAGCACGGATGGCCTCGCGGATTTCCTGTGAGGTCAAATCCGGCTTAGGCCGCGTTTTCTTCCCGGGGGAAGCTGCTGCAGGTTTCTCTTTCTTCTTAGAAGGCTTTTCCCTCTTCTTCACAGCAGGATAGAGGGGGATGGTTTTCGGGCCGATATGGGCCGTCACCGTCAGGGACTCCGCCATGGTGACTGTGATACCCACCCGCAGCGTCAGTGCGATGATAAGCAGCAGCACGATGGCACCCAGGATGCACCACAGAACCGTCACATCTCCTCCCCCCTTTCCCTTGTGCGTGGTTGTTTATTCTGCTGCCGACGCCGTCTCGTTCCCCAGCTCCTCCAAACGCATCTGGCCGTCCTCCTCCAGTCCCGTCATCTCAGGCAGATCATCCAGAGAGTTCAGATGGAAGGCACGCAGAAACGCCTGGGTCGTGCGGTACAGACGGGGTCTGCCGGGCACCTGCAGCCGCCCGCACTCCTCAATAAGGTGGCGATCCAGCAAAAGACCGATGGTGTAGGAACTGTCCACACCGCGGATCTGATCGACATAGGCACGGGTGGTGGGCTGATAGTAGGCAATGATGGTCAGCACTTCCAGCGCCGGCTGACTCAGCTTGGCAGGACGGCGCACCTCAAATGCTTTGCGGATCAACTCTCCATACTCGGGAGCAGAACACAGCTGATAGCTGTCCTCCATTTTCAAAAGGCGAAGACCGCGGCGCTCATAGGCATAGTAATCTGCCAGTTTCTGCAGCACCAGTTCTACAGTGGCACGATCCATATTCATGGCAACGCAGATGCGTTCCACGCTTACAGGCTCACCTGAGGCAAACAAAATACCCTCAATGGCAGCCTCTACTTCTCTCATTTCCAGTGTATCCATAACGCGATTCCTCAAACCTCCTCTTTCCAATCCTCACCCATTTCGCCCGAGCAGGTAACCGTACAGTCTCCCATACCGCCTGCCAGACGGATAATGCGGCTGCGGCACAGTTCCAGCACCGCCATGAAGGTGGCTACCACCTCGCTGCGGCTGCGGCTGCCGCGGAAGAGCAGCAGAAAACGGGTGATACCGCCGCTTTTGAGCCGCTGGAAGATCTCCCGGGCCTTTTTCTCCACAGAGTAGGGCTCACGGCGCACGATCTCGTCAAAGGGTTTGAGATCCGGCGCAGCACTCAGCTGTCCGCGGCGGTCACTCATCTCGGCAATGGCGATCAGCAGATCTCCCGGCTCATGGTCATACTCGTAAATTTTACCACGCTCCATAGGCTCGGGCGGACGGGTCATAATATCACGGCCAAACTCGCCCATGGGGCCAAGGCGCTCCACCAGATTCTTGATGCGGGCATAGGTCTCCCCCCGCTTGCGCTCTTCCAGAGACTGAATGAGGGCCTCCATCTCACTCTGGGCCTCTTCATCCTCCAGACTTAACAGCATACGGGTCTTAATATACATCAGGTGGGCAGCCATGGTAATAAATTCGCTGGCCACCTCCAGATCCATCTGCTTGCGCACTTCCAGGTACTCCAGATACTGCTCCAGAATCAGCGCAATGGGGATGTCCTGAATCTCAATTTTGTTTTTACTCAGCAGGAACAGGATCAGGTCCAGGGGGCCCTCGAAGTCCTCCATGACTTCGCCGCCCTTGCCCTGCACCACCTTTTCCAATTTAAAAATAGGATTATCCAAAGCAATACCTCTTACACCAAGCCGACGATACGGCAGAATATTCTGAATATTTCCGTGATAATGGGGCCCATCACGCCACTAAGGGCACCGAAAACCACCAAAAGCATAATAATGAGCATACCGAAGCGCTCATAGCGCATCAAAAAACGATACTGCCTGTCCGGCAGCAAGGCCGCCAGCACCTTCGATCCGTCCAACGGCGGGATGGGGATCAAATTAAACACCCCAAGGCCGATAGAGAGAATGGCGGTATCCATAAAGAATTTTGCCCAAAACCAGGAGGTATCCAGCGTAACACGGACACCCAACAGCAGCCATAGGGCCAGCAGCAGATTAGACAGAGGGCCTGCCAGTGCCGTGATGGCCATACCCACCTTGGGACGCTTGAAATAGTTGGGATTCACCGGCACAGGCTTTGCCCAGCCCACGCCTGTCAGTACCATGGCGGCAAGGCCCATCCAGTCGATATGACGCAGGGGGTTGAGGGACAGGCGGTGATTTCTCTTGGCCGTGGGATCGCCAAGGAAGAAGGCCGCCACACCGTGACAGGTCTCGTGGAGAATGAGGCAGATCAGCACCGAGGCCACCCGCAAAAGGGTGTCCCGCAGGGAACCCAGATCCAGCGCATTCCATAGATTTTGCAGATAATTCAATCGCGTTCCTCCGTAAGGGCGATAATACGCCAACATAATATTTCACAGTACAGTATACCAAACGGATAGCCCAAACACAAGGGGAATGTTTCAGACTGTCAAAAAACCATTTCCGCGCCGCTCCCTGTTACCGATTTGTTCCCATTCTTTTTCCAAAACGCAATTCTTTCGTAAAGAAGTGTACCGGCTTCCATGATATGATAAACACATCAAAAGGAAACATCCGCCAGATTATGAAAGGAGAACCGCTATGAAGTCTGTTGTGATCGGTGTCGTGTTGTGCGTTTTGTTTGCGCTGGTAGGCTTTTTTGTTCCCAATGTCCGCCTCATGCCCTATTTGACCGTTGCTTTGTCTGTGATCACAGGCATGCTGTGCATTGGCGGAATCCTCCGCTATATGATGAATGGCAATGTATAAAAACTGCTGAAAAAGCCCCGTGTGGCCTCACACGGGGCTTTTCACATTTCAAGTAGAAAAAAAGAGGATAGGCCCATGGCCTATCCTCTTAATTTTATCAGATTTTGACAAGAATTACTTGCCCATGTTCATCTGAGCAGCGACCTCAGCAGCGAAGTCCTCCTGCTTCTTCTCGATGCCCTCGCCAGTCATGTAGCGGACGGCGTCCACGAACTTGACCTCGGCGCCCAGCTTCTTGCCGGCGTCGGCGATGTACTTCTCCACGGAACCGGTGAAGATGTCGGCGCGGACGAACTCCATCTGCAGCAGGCAGTTCTCCTCGTAGAACTTGTTCATCTTGCCCATGACGATCTTTTCCTTCACGGCATCGGGCTTGGAGGCCATCTTGGGATCGGCATCCATCAGAGCCAGAGCGACCTTCTTCTCCTCGGCCAGCACTTCCTCGGTGACCTGAGCCTTGTCCCAGAAGCGGGGGCTCAGAGCGGCGATCTGCATGGCCACATTCTTACCGATCTCGGTGGCATCGGCATCACCGGCCACAGCCAGGTTCACCAGAACACCGATCTTACCACCGGCGTGGACATAACCGACGCTGGTGTTGGTGTCGAAGCGGACAAAACGGCGGATCTGCAGGTTCTCACCGATGGACATGACCTTCTCGGGCATGGTCTCGGCGACGGTCAGCTCAGAGCCGGGATACTTGGCGTTCATCAGAGCATCCACATCGGCGGGATTGGCATCGATAACAGCCTTGGCGATATCCTTGACGAAAGCCACGAACAGATCGCTCTTGGCGCAGAAGTCGGTCTCGCAGTTGACCTCAACCAGAGCGCCCACGGTACCCTCTACCAGAGCGTAGGACATACCCTCGGCAGCGATACGGCCGGCCTTCTTGGCAGCCTTGGCCAGGCCCTTCTCACGCAGCCACTCAACGGCCTTGTCCATATCGCCGTCGCACTCAGTCAGAGCCTTCTTGCAATCCATCATACCCACGCTGGTCATCTCGCGCAGGGTCTTCACATCAGCAGCAGTAAATGCCATGATCTTATCCTCCTGTATATTTAATAAGTAGTAAGGGTGAAAAAACGGGGCAGGGACACTTCCCTGCCCCGTGGGTCTCGCAAAAGTAAGTCAGGCGACGAAATTACTCGGCGTCCTTGGTCTCCTCGGCAGCCTCTTCCATCTGCTCGCCCTGACGGCCCTCGATCATGGCGTTGGCCATCACGGAGGCGATCAGCTTGATGGCGCGGATAGCGTCATCGTTGCCGGGGATGGGATAATCGATCTCATCGGGATCGCAGTTGGTATCAGCGATAGCAACAACGGGGATGCCCAGACGATGAGCCTCGGCGATAGCGTTGCGCTCCTTGCGGGTGTCAACGATGAACAGTGCGCC
>JAFQCJ010000002.1 GCA_017416445.1 Oscillospiraceae bacterium
AACATTCGCAACTGCCGCGGTAGACGGCGGGGCGATGTGGGCATCGCCCCCTACAACATCTCAAGAACCCCCCCGCACCCCTTGCCACTTCGTTAAACGGCGGGGCGATGTGGGCATCGCCCCCTACAACATCTCAAGAAACCTCCCGTACCCTTGCCTCCCCCTTTGGGGGAGGTGGCTGCCCGAAGGGCAGACGGAGAGGGCAACGAAGAACTGCTCTCGTCAGCGCCCTCTCAGTCTCACCTGCGGTGAGCCAGCTCCCCCAGCGGGGGAGCCATTTACAAAAAAACAAAACCCCCCGTTTTGCCTTTTTACAGGCAAAACAGGGGGGATATCAACGATCAGTGAAAGGGATAACCTCTCCCGACCGAAGAGGTTCCGGGGAAAACGAGGCCGAGAGGCCTACCCGATAAGCACACGGGCAAGGTTTATGCTCCTTTCTTCCTGGATGCGGCGAATACCAGCACCACACCCAGAACGATAAGTCCCAGCATGGCGCCCAGCGCCGTATTGATGCCGCCGTGGTCCACCACTACCCCCACCATCAGGGACAGCAGTGCCGGGGCCAGACAGTTGTTGTACAGATGCATCAGGCTCTGTCCCGCCGTCTGCTGATGGAGCGGCAGGGTGTCCGCCACATAGTACACCACCGCCGGCAGCATGAGGCCGCACTGGAGTACCTGCAGCAGCGCCGCCAGAAACAGCACCGCCGCATTGGGGGCGATCAGCAGCAGTACCATCCGGACAATGAAGGCCAGTGCCGACAGGCGCATGACGCCGCCGATGCCCCACTTTCTCCGGAGGCGGCTGCAAAAGGGCATTCCCACCACCTCCAGACCGCTGCTCAGGCCAATGACCAGACCCAGCAGCGTCTCACCGCCGCCGATGCGGCGCACCACATGGACCATGTAGACATTGGTCACATTGTGTACCCCCAGCAGCAGGGAAAGGCCCAGCAGCATCAGGAGAAAATCCCTGCGGCTGCGGAGGAAGCCACGGTGGTCCGCCTCTCTCTCCTCCGCCCCTTTCTCCTCCTGCTCCTCTCCCGGCAGGGGATAGCGGAAGGTGAAGGTGGCCACCAGATGCAGTGCCATACTCAGGGCCATCACAGGTACGATGAGGATGGCGTCCCGTCCCTCCAGCAAAAAGCCCAGTGCCGCCGAGGCGGAGGCGTAGCCCAGAGACCCGGCGCTGCGGCCGAAGCCGTAGTTGATATCCACGCCCCGGAGCATATACTCCACCATGATGATGTTCACCAGGGGGATCATGAGGTTGGCGGCCACCGCCACCCAGATAAAGCAGAAGATCACCAGCCACAGGCTCCGGGAAAAGGCGAAGGTGGCGCTCAGCACCACCAGTGAGGCGGCGCACAGCAGCAAAATCATCCGCCGCGGCGTCATCGCCGCCACCTTTTCGCAGAGGCGGGTGGTCAGGGGCTGGAGCACCATGGGCAGCAGCTGGGCGATGCAGGTGATGAGTCCCAGCGCGCTGTTGCTGAGTCCCCGGGAGAGCATCAGCACTGCGCCGTAGCTCCACACGGCACCCACACCGATAAAGAGGGACCCCTGCATGGCCAGATGATGCCAGTCGATTTTCCGCGCCAGATTATGCATACACTACTCCTTGAAAACTGATATCAAAGTCTCCGCACCCAAGCCTCCCCCCTTGGGGAAGCCTTTGGTTTGCCGCTCTCACCGCCTCCCCCTTGGGGGGTGGGGGCGGCCCGCCGGGCAGACGGAGAGGGGTATGAAGAGCTGCTTTCGTTAGTGCCCTCTCAGTCAGCCTTGCGGCTGACAGCTCCCCCGACCGGGGAGCCTTTCTTTCGCTGCTCCCCTTGCCTCTCTCCGCTCCCAAAGCCTCCCCCTCCGGGGGAGGTGCCGAGTGAAACGAGGCGGAGAGGGCAAGGACAAGAGCATCACTTGTGAAGTGATTCCCCCATTCTCTCCCGAATGGTTCTGTCGATCATCAGGCAAACGCCTGCAAAATTTCTGTTTACATCCAGATTGGAAAAGCGCAGCACCGCGATACCGTATTGCGCCAAAACTGCTGTACGCTCGGCATCGTAGGCAAGTCCCTCTTCCGTATAGTGCTGCGACCCGTCCAGTTCCACCACAAGCCGCGCCTTATGACAATAAAAGTCGGCGATAAAGTTGTTAATAATGCGCTGGCGGTAGATTTTCACAGGGTACGGCTTCAAAAAATCGTACCAGAGATGGCGCTCTTCCCGGGTCATATTGCGCCGCAACTCTCTGGCTGCTGGGAGGAGATTATGATTCTTACTGACGATCATTTTTTCCATGTTGTCCTCTCAGTCTCGCTGCCGCTCGACAGCTCCCCTTGCCTCTCTCCGCACCCAAGCCTCCCCCCTTGGGGAAGCCTTTGGTGTGCCGCTCCCAAAGCCTCCCCCTCCGGGGGAGGTGCCGAGTGAAACGAGGCGGAGAGGGCAACGAAGAACTGCTTTCGTTAGCGCCCTCTCAGTCAGCCTTGCGGCTGACAGCTCCCCCAGCGGGGGAGCCTTTGGTGTTCCGTAATTTCCAACATCTTATACTACTCACAAATCAAAAAACTGTCAAGGCTCAGCGGTTGCGTTCGGGGAAAATTTGGAGTATACTATACGATGAATGCGTATGTATACCCCAAAGGAGGGCAATTTCCATGAAACTGATGGTTCTCGACGGCAACAGCATCGTCAACCGCGCCTTCTACGGCGTGCGTCCCCTCACCACCCG
Organism: Oscillospiraceae bacterium; assembly: GCA_017416445.1. Classification (GTDB taxonomy): domain Bacteria; phylum Bacillota; class Clostridia; order Oscillospirales; family Oscillospiraceae; genus Vescimonas. Next base: position 2,730 of record JAFQCJ010000002.1, read on the forward strand.
TGAGGGTCTCCACACCAACGCCGTGTTCGGCTTTGTCAACATCCTCCAGCGTTTTCTGGACGCGGAGAACCCCGATGCCCTCTGCGTGGCCTTCGACCGCCGGGAGCCCACCTTCCGCCATGAGGCCGACCCCACCTACAAGGCCACCCGCCACGGAATGCCCGAAGAGCTCCATGAGCAGATGCCGCTGGTGAAAGAGGTACTGGCCGCCATGAACATCCCCTGCTACTCCCTGGCGGGCTACGAGGCCGACGACCTCATCGGCACCATCTCCCGCCGCTGTGAGGAGGCGGACTGGGACTGCGTCATCGTCACCGGTGACCGGGATGCCCTGCAGCTCATCACCCACCGCACCCGCGTCATGCTGGTAAGCACCAAAATGGGACAGACCGTCACCGCCAACATGGACGAGGCGGCCTTCCGGGAACAATACGGCTTCCCCCCCAAGAGCCTCATCGACTGCAAGGCCCTCATGGGGGACAGCTCCGACAACATCCGTGGCGTGGCGGGCATCGGCGAGAAGACCGCCACCGACCTCATCGCCCGCTACGGCACCATCGACGCCCTCTATGCCGCCCTGCCCCACATCGAGGCCAAGCCCGCCGCCATTCGCAAACTCACCGAGGGGGAGCAGGAGGCACGCCACGCCTACTTCATGGCCACCATCGTCACCGATGCCCCCCTGGACTTCCGCCCGGAGGACGCCCTGTGCAGGCCCTGGTCGGAGGAACTGTACCCCCTCTTCCTCCGTCTGGAGTTTACCAAATTCATTGAAAAATACCACCTCACCCCCCCGGCGGCAGAGGCAGAGGCCGCCGTGGTGGAGGAAAGCACCTACACCGTCACCGTCACCCATCCTACCACCGATGACGAGGCCGCCCGCCTCCTGTCCCAGTGGCGCAGCTGTGACACGGTGGCCCTCTACGCCCTCCCCGACCTCTCCGTCCTGTGCGTGGAGTGGGAGCAGGACGACGCCCACGGCCTCACCGCCATTTTGCGCTCTGACCGCTTCACAGGGGACTGGTACGCCCTCCTCCGGGCCCTCTTCGCCCCTGAGATTTCCAAAATCTCCCACAATGTAAAAGACCTCCACCGCGCCCTGCTGCAGCAGGGCATCACCGCCGGGGGCTTCGTCTTTGACACGGCGCTGGCGGCCTATCTGCTGGATGCCACCGCCTCCTCCTTTGACCTCCCCGCCCTCTTTGCCGCCTACTGCGGCGCGGCCCTGCCCAAGGCCGCCCATCTGGCAGCAGGGGTCTTTACCCCCCTGGAGGATGCCCCGGAGGCAGAGGCCAGCCTCTGCAGCTACTGCTCCGCCATTGCCGCCCTGCAGGAGGTCCTCTCCCCCAAGGTCACGGCACTGGGGATGGACCGTCTCCTCTACGACATGGAGCTGCCCTTGTGCGGGGTGCTGGCGGAGATGGAGGTCAGTGGCTTCCGTCTGGACACCGCCGCCCTCCGGGACTTCGGCGTGACACTGCGGCAGCGGATGGACGCTCTGGAACAGGAGATTTACGCCCTTGCCGGGGAGAAATTCAACCTCAACTCCCCCAGACAACTGGGGGCTATCCTCTTTGATAAGCTCTCCCTCCCCCACGGGAAAAAGACGAAAACCGGCTGGTCCACCAACGCCGACATTCTCCAGAAGCTCCGCACCGAGCATCCCATTGTGGCGCAGGTGCTGGAGTACCGCCATCTGAGCAAATTACACTCCACCTACGCCGAGGGCCTTTTAAAGGCCGTGGACGCAGACGGGCGCATCCGCACCCGCTTTCAGATGACCGCCACCGCCACCGGGCGATTGTCCTCCACGGAGCCCAATCTCCAGAACATCCCCACCCGCACAGAACTGGGGCGGGAGATCCGCCGCCTGTTCATCCCCGCCCGGGGCTGCGTGCTGGTGGATGCCGACTACTCCCAGATCGAGCTGCGGATCCTGGCCCACATGGCGGAGGACAAAGTGATGCAGGAGGCCTTTGTGTGTGGCCGTGACTTCCACAGCGCCACCGCCGCCCATGTGTTCCATGTGGCGGAGTCGGAGGTCACCTCCCAGATGCGCTCCCGTGCCAAGGCCGTCAACTTCGGCATTATCTACGGTATGTCCCCCTTCTCCCTGTCACAGGATATCGAGGTGCCCGTTGCCGAGGCCAGGGACTACATGGACCGCTACTTCTCCACCTATCAGGGGGTGCGGGACTATATGGAGCAGGTGGTGGCACAGGGTCGGGAGCAGGGCTTCGTCTCCACCCTCTACGGCCGCCGCCGTCCCCTGCCGGAGCTGCGCTCGTCCAACCATATCCAGCGCGCCTTCGGGGAACGGGTGGCACTGAATATGCCCATTCAGGGCACTGCCGCCGATGTGATGAAGCTGGCCATGGTCCGGGTCCACCGGGCATTGAAAGACGAGCGCCCCGCTGCCCGTCTCCTGATGCAGGTCCACGATGAGCTCATTGTGGAGTGCCCCAAAGCCGAGGCCGAGGCGGTAGCCGCCCTGCTCCGCCGGGAGATGGAGGCGGTGGCGCAGCTCAGGGTCCCGCTGGTAGCCGAGGCCCACTGGGGCAACGATTGGCTCTCCGCGAAAGGGTAAGAATCTCTTACGGGGGAAACGGGCTTTCCTGTTGCGGTTCCCAAAATTTCTGCGCTGTCTTGCGACGGGCGCTTGAAATTTTGACCGCTGCCACTCGCTCACCTCGCTGCATCCGCCACTGGCGGCGCTCGGTTTGCTCCCCCCCGTACACCCCCTTTTCACCCTGCTGCGCGCGCCCTTTGGGCACACTGGCAGGGCGCAGAGTATTTTTTGCCACGGGAACCGCGGCAAAAAATGATTGGAATATTGTGTATAAGAACAGCCCCTTGTCACCTTGTAGGGGCTGGCGCTTGTCGACAGCCCGCTGAAACGGGGCGTCGTGAACGCCGCCCCCTACAACCGTTGATTGTGCCCCTTCCCTAAACCTCGTAGGGGTCGATGCCCACATCGACCCGCACACTGCACCCCTTGCCCTCTCGTAGGGGTCGATGCCCACATCGACCCGCGTCTATCGAGGCGGTTTCGTATATTCGCGGCGGCCTGAGGGCAGGCCGCCCTACAACATCGCAAGCGACCTTCCCCAGAACTTGTAGGGGCTGGCGCTTGTCGACAGCCCGCTGAAACGGGGCGTCGTGAACGCCGCCCCCTACCAAATTCCAAGGAGTAACCGCTATGTCAAACGCAATCCACATCCTCCCCATGCACGCTGACCATATTCCCGCCATCGCCAAACTGGAGCGGGAGTGCTTCTCCCGCCCCTGGTCGGAGCGGATGCTCTCAGAAGAGCTGGAAAATCAGTGCGCCGCCTTCCTCACCGCTCTGGACGACAAGGGCGAGGTGCTGGGCTACGCCGGACTGCTGGTAGCCGCCGACGAGGGCTACATCACCAATGTGGCGGTCTTTCCCCAGCACCGACGCCGTGGCGTGGCCGCCAAGCTCCTGCAGGTGTTCTGCGACTTCGCCGCGGCCCATCATCTGGCCTTTCTGACACTGGAGGTACGCCCCTCCAACGATGCCGCCATCGCCCTGTATGCCTCCTTCGGCTTCACGGAGCGTGGCCGCCGCCGCAACTACTACGACCTGCCGAAAGAGGATGCCCTCATTCTCACCCGCGACTTCGGCTGAAAGGAGCGCCCATGAATATTCTGGCTTTTGAATCCTCCTGCGATGAGACCGCCGTGGCGGTGGTGCGCAACGGGCGGGAGGTCCTCAGTGACGCCATCCTCTCTCAGGCGGATATGCACGCCCTCTACGGCGGCGTGGTGCCGGAGATCGCCTCCCGCAAGCATGTGGAGGCCATCGCCGCCTTGACCGACCGCGCCCTTGAAGAGGCCAGCCTCACCAAGTCCGACATCGACGCCGTGGCGGTGACTTACGCCCCCGGCCTCATCGGTGCGGTGCTGGTGGGGGTCAGCTTCGCCAAGTCCGTGGCCCTGGCCCTGGGCAAGCCTCTGATCCCCGTCCACCATATCCGGGGCCACATCGCCGCGGCCTACTGCGCCTTCCCGGAGCTGACGCCCCCCTTCCTGGCCCTGTCCGTGTCGGGAGGCAACTCCCTCCTGGTGGATGTCCGGGACTACACCGACATGACCATTCTGGGTGCCACCCGTGACGATGCCGCCGGCGAGTGCTTTGACAAGGCCGCCCGCGTGCTGGGTCTGCCCTATCCCGGCGGCCGCCCCATGGACCAGCTGGCACAGCAGTCCCCGGGGGGTGTCTACACCCTGCCTCAGGCCCATGTGGAGGGTGCCCCTCTGGACATGAGCTTCTCGGGCCTCAAGACGGCGGTGGTGAATCTGGTCCACAACGCCCAGCAGAAGGGTGAGCCTCTGGACCGTGCCGCCCTGGCCCGGGATTTCACCGAGGCGGTGGCCGAGGCGCTGGTGAGCCGCGCCGCCCTGGCCCTGGAGCAGACAGGCCACACCCGGCTGGTGGCCGCAGGCGGCGTGGCCGCCAACTCCATCCTCCGCCGTCATCTGGAGGAGATGTGCGCAGAGAAGGGCGTCGCCCTGTACCTGCCCCCTCTGAAGTGGTGCGGCGACAACGGCGCTATGATCGGGGCACAGGGGTATTACGAGTACATGGCGGGCCACCGGGGGGACATGACCCTCAACGGCCTTGCCACCGAGGATCTGGACAATCTGAGCTATTAAAAAAAGACGCCGGCGGGCGTCTTTTTTTTATGAACAACGCATCCTCATCTGTTCTGCCTCCCCCTTTTGGGGAATACGCCTCCCCCTGTGGGGGAGGTGGCTGCCCAAAGGGCAGCCGGAGAGGGCTTGATACAGGTGTCGCATCCGCCCCCTTGCGGCTTCGTAGGGGCCGATGCCCACATCGGCCCGCAAAACATTCGCAACTGCCGCGGTAGACGGCGGGGCGATGTCCCCCAAGGGGACTTCCGTTGGGCGTGGGCATCGCCCCCTACAACATCTCAAGAAACCTCCCGCACCCCAAGCCTCCCCCTTTGGGGGAGGTGGCACGGCGTAGCCGTGACGGAGAGGGCTTGATACAAGTGTCGCATCCGCCCCCTTGCGGCTTCGTAGGGGCCGATGCCCACATCGGCCCGCAAAACATTCGCAACTGCCGCGGTAGACGGCGGGGCGATGTGGGCATCGCCCCCTACAACATCTCAAGAAACCTCCCGCACCCCAAGCCTCCCTCCTTTTCCCTCCATTGGCAGGTGTTCACGGAAATGTACCCTTCTTCCAATTGACGGGAAATTGTTGTTATGTCAACAAAATTCGCCATTCTCCCGTAGTGTGTCAATAGGGTTTGCGCCCTGTGTGAAAATTTTTTAAAAATGCCTGCAAACCCTTTATTCATGCGGGTTTGCGCCCTGTGGAAAACTCGGTGGAAAATGTGGATAACTCCCTGTAGAACTTTATGACGGAGGAAATTATGTCATGTACCATGTAAAGGGAAACCACTGACAGGACACTTTTGAAAAAGTGCAGTTTCCCTGCAAAAAGCGGAAAAAGCCATCATTTTTCTCTCTCGTGATTTTGACGAAGCCTCCTGGATTTTCCTCCTTTTTGGAAGTTCCCCTCCCCCCTTATGCAAGTTTTCCACCAGTGATTACAAATAGTAATCACTGGTGGACGGCCTCATTCCCGGCAGAAAAAAGGCGAAAAAAAGACACCCTCCCGGGTGTCTTTTTGGAGCTTGTGGCCGGATTCGAACCGGCGACCTGCTCATTACGAGTGAGCTGCTCTGCCAGCTGAGCCACACAAGCATTTCGATTTGGCGCATTTTCCATTGTGCCAGCTGAGCCACACAAGCACAGGAATAAGCCGCATAGTATTTTAGCATAATTCCCCCTCCCCGTCAAGTCCTGTTTCTCCACCAAAAACAAATAGATGGCCCCCCTTATAGGGTGGCCATTATTCATTAAAGTTGACACGGAGGTGTTACAAAAATGCTTGACTGGAGCAGGAATATCATCATTTTGCAAAAAGACGGATTGCATAACAATGAAAGAGAGTATAGAATAAATATGCAGGAAAAACCCTTCCCTCATTCAACTGTAAAAAAACAAAATTAGCATAGCGGTTTTGGAAATAATAACCAATCCCTTCTCGATATTTTCCTATAATTGTCGCAACCGTAAGCGAAAAAGGTTCGCCTTTTTGGACGAGTGTTCAAAATGGTTTACCCCACTGCTTTTCTCACAAAAACTTTTCTGAATATTCTGAAAATATATTGAAATTTTTCCTGAGTTAGAGTAGAATGGGCTAAATAATAAGTTATGGTAGTTATGGTTGAGAGAGGTACTCGGAATCTATGCTTACTGCTTTTTTGACGGTAGGACAACAGGTGCTCATTCTGTTCTTTTTTCTTGCCATCGGTTTTGTTTGTGGAAAAACAAAACTGATTGATGATAAATCAAGCTTGGCTATCAGTAATCTTGTTCTGTATACGGGAATCCCAGCCGCGATGATTGTCTCGTTTCAAGGGGAATTTGTCACAGAAAAAATTTGGATTTTTTTTGCTGTGATTATTTTGACCTTTGTTCTACATGGAATTCATTATATTCTTGCAAAACTGCTCATTAGGGAAAAAAAAGCTGACCGTTGCTGTTGTCTGCAGTTTGCCGCTGTTCTTCCCAACTCCTGTTTTATGGGCGTCCCACTGATGGCTGCAGCAGTTGGTTCTATCGGCGTAATGTACGGGTCGGCCTATGTTGCCGCCAGTATTTTTCTTATTTGGACCCTTGGTGTCTATATGATCTCCGGCGACCGGCAAAAATTTTCATTGCGTGTTGCAATTTTAAACCCCGGGGTGTTGGGCGTGGTTTTCGCCATGATTCTCTACCTGACACAAATCAAAGTACCCCCGGTACTCTTCAAAGCATTATCTTCCCTTGCATCACTTAACACGCCTTTACCCATGATGGTCATCGGCTATCAACTGAGCAAGGCCAATATCGGAACACTTTTCAGGCACGGTGGTTTTTGGGTTTCTACACTGCTCCGTCTGATTATTCTCCCCTTGATCTCGTTGGCTCTTGTTTTGCTGCTGCCGATCCCTGGTGAAGCTGCCGTCGCCATCGTGATTGCCAGTGCAACGCCCTCGGCTGTGGTTTTAGGCATGTTTGCAGTAAAATATGGTAAAGAAACAGATTTTGCTGCCGGAATTACCGCTACACAAACACTTATTTCTATTATCACTATCCCGATTATCGTTGGAATCGCGCAGTATCTGATTCCTTGATAAAGAAGCGTTCCCACTGTGATGGGGAAAACCCTTGGGAGTTTTCGGTTTTGTTGCTGCTCAGAAACGCCAGACGATTGATTGTTGCGTAAGGCGTATATGAAAAGCAGGAAAACCGTTAAAAAATAAACTCAGTCACATTCAAAGAAGAGAAAGGAAAGTACATTATGAAAAAGACTCTTGCTCTGATCCTGGCTCTGGTCATGGCTCTCACCCTGGTCGCTTGCGGCGAGAAGGCCCCCGTCGATGACGGCGCTGCCGCTGACGACGGTGCTGCCAGCAGCGAGATCACCGGCACCTACACCATCCGTCTGGGCACCCCCACCGGTGGTAAGCATCAGCAGAATGTAACCATGGAGGAGTTCAAGTCCCGCATCGAGGCTGCCTCCAACGGCGCTATCACCGTCGAGCTGTATCCCACCTCCCAGCTGGGCACTGCTCCCCAGATGATCGAGGGTGTGCAGAACGGCACCATCGAGGGCGTTCTGATCCCCTCCTCCTACTTCGCATCCTATGCCCCCGCTATCGCCATCCTGGACCTGCCCTTCCTGTTTGACTCCGACGGCACCGCTGCTGCTCAGGCTCAGGAGATCCTGGCCGCAGGCACCAGCCTGGATGAGTACCTGTACGACTATGGCTTCGTCGCCGGCGGCTACCTGCTGGGCGGCAACCAGTACATCCTCTCCACCTTCCCCATCCAGACCATGGCTGACCTGAAGGGTCACACCATGTGGACTCTGCCCTCCCCCACCCTGCAGGCTGAGCTGAATGCCTTCGGCGCTTCTCCCACGGCTATGGATCCCTCCGATGTCGCTGTGGGTCTGCAGAACGGCACCATCGAGGGCGTTCTGAATGACTGCACCTTCTGGCTGGTTCAGGGCCTGTATGAGAGTGCCACGTGCATCAACCTGTGCCCCGCCGGTGCTTTCGTCAACTGCTTCTTCTTCAGCGCTGACTGGATCGACAGCCTGCCCGAGAATGTCAAGGAGCTGGTGCTGACCACCGCTGAGGAGGTCGTCAACACTGTCGAGGTCCCCTACATGATCGAGTACTCCGAGTCCGCTATGAACACCATGGTCGAGGCCGGCTGCACCGTCTATGAGCCCTCTGCCGAGCTGCTGGCCGAGATGAAGGCTGCTACCGCTCACCTGCACGATGAGTTCAAGGCCAAGGATGCCGATTGCGCTGCCATCTATGACGAGTTCGTGGGCCTGATCGCTCAGTAAGTATAATCACTTTTTTGGGCGGTGGTGTGCAAACACCACCGCCTGCCGTTTAAAGAGAGGGAGATATTCCTATGCAAGCAACTGTAAAGGCTTCGCGTTTGGTATGTAAGAGCCTTTTTGTGGTTTCTGCGATCCTGATCGCTATTGCAACCGGCTTTGCAGCATTCAACGCGATTACGCGATTCTTTTTTGATCTGACCTTCAACTGGGCAGAGGAACTTTGCACCTATTGCGTTGTGCTGATGGTCTATCTGGCAATTCCCAAGCTGGAGCACACCGGTGACCAGCTGTGCATTACTGCCATTGACCTGTGGGTAAAGGGTGCCACCGGCCAGCGTATTCTCAATTACATCCGCGGTCTTATTACCGGCGCTGCCATGGTCATTCTGGGTTGGAACGGTGTTTCCGTTATGCTCAAGGCCTTCAAGCGCCACCAGGTAACTTACATTCTGCAGCTGCCCAAGGGTGCGCTGTACGCCATCGCCATGGGCTGCCTTCTGCTGGCCGTTCTGGTGTGGCTGATTATTATGATCTGTAATAAGGGGGAATTTGACAATGAGCTTGCTTGAGATTTTGATTCCCGTTGTCCTTATTCTGATCGTTCTTTCCCTGCTGAAGTGCCCCATCTATGTGTCTATTCTGGCGTCGGCCATCTATCTGCAGGTCTTCGTCAACAACATGTCCCTGACCAATGTGTTCACCGGCTTCTTCGAAGCCATGACAAAGAACAGTCTGATGGCTGTCCCCTACTTTATGGTGGCCGGCAGTATCATCGCCGCCAGCAGTCTGGGAACACGATTGATCAATGTATTTATCGAGCTGTTTAAGGCAGTTCGCGGCGGTCTGCCCATCGCCTGCGTCGTGGCCAACGGTATTTTCGGTGCCATCTCCGGCTCCGGCCCCGCTGCTACCGCGGTGTTCGGTAAGATCTGCCATGAGCCTCTGGCCAAGCGCCACGGCGAGAAACTGGCTCTGGGCGTGATCGTCTCCTCCGCTTCTCTGTCCACCGTTATCCCCCCCAGCATCTCCATGATTATCTACGGTGTGGCCACCGAGACCTCCATCACCAAGCTGTTCCTGGCAGGTTTCATTCCCGGTGTCTTCATCGTGCTGATCGTCAGCATTTACCTGATCATCGTCTGCAAGCCCAATCCCGATATCCCTGTTGAGAAGTTCTCCGGCAAGGCGTTCGGTAAGGCGCTTTGGAAGAGCATTCCCGTTCTCATTCTGCCCGTGATCGTTCTGGGCGGTGTGTACTCCGGTCTGTGCTCTCCCACCGAGTCCGGTGCTCTGGCAGCTATCTATTCTTTCATCGTGGCTGTCTTTATCCTGCGTGACATCAAGCCCAATCGCATCATCCCCGTGTTCAAGGATTCCGCCCGCACCACCGCACAGGTGTTCCTGCTGATCGCCACCAGTACCGTGTTCTCTCAGGCTGCTACCATCGCCCAGCTGCCCGCCAAGCTCTCTGCCGCTTTCGCCAGCATGGGTCAGGTTCAGTTCCTGCTGATGCTGAACATCCTGCTGCTGATCATGGGCTGCTTCTTTGATACCGGCGCCGCCATCCTGATCCTCGCTCCCATGCTGCTGCCCACCGCTCTGGCACTGAATATCGAGCCTCTGCATCTGGGTATCGTCTTCGTCACCAACCTGGCCGTCGGTCTGTTTACGCCTCCTTTCGGCCTGAACATCTTCGTGGCCCAGTCCGTGCTGAAGCGTCCGATGGGTCTGATCTCCAAATCGCTGGTACCCTATATCATCATTTATATTGCCTGCGTGCTGGTGATCACCTATGTGCCCCAGATGTCCATGATCCTGCCCAACCTGTTAGCCTGATATAAACAAGGAGTACATCTATGAAGCTGATCGACTTTGAAAACCATTTTTATGACCAGTGCATGATCGACGCCCTGATCGAGCGTACCGAGCCTCCTTATTACCGTCCCGATACCGACTTCATCACTTGGAGCGAGTCCATTATGATGCCTCAGGGCCCCCTGCTGGGCAAGCTTCTGGAGGTGAATGAGGGACGCATCGCTCTGATGGACGAGCTGGGCATCGACTGCGCCGTTCTGAGCTGCTCCCCCGGTGCTGAGCAGCTGGATGTGGAGAAGAGCATCGAGGTCTGCAAGAAGACCAACGACGCTCTGTATGCCCTGACCCAGCGTTGGCCCGGCCGCTATCTTGGCACCGCCATTCTGCCTGTGAAGGATGTGGATGCCGCTGTCGCTGAGATGGAGCGTTGCGTGAAGGAACTGGGCTTTGTGGGCTGGCATACCCATTCCAATTACGGTGAGACCGCCTGCGACGATCCCATGTATCTGCCTCTGTTCAAGAAGGCTGAGGAACTGGGCATCTATGTGTACCTGCATCCCCAGCTGGCCCATAAGTCCCGCGTGGATGACTGCGGCTTCCCCGTGGCAGGCCCCGGTCTGGGCTTTACGCTGGATACCGTCACCACCCTGACCCGCATGATCGTCACGGGTCTGCTGGACGAGGTGCCCGAGCTGAAGCTGGTGCTGGGTCATTATGGTGAGGCGCTGCCTTTCCTGCTGGATCGTATGGACAACCGTCTGACCTTCCTGCCTAACCCCAAAGCTAAGAACAAGCACAACTTCAGCTACTACTTCCATAAGAACATTTATGTGACCACCAGCGGCAACATGTCCCCCGAGGCCTTCGAGTGCACCCGCCGTGTACTGGGTCTGGATCGAATCCTGTTCGGCAGTGACTATGCCTTTGAGAATCCCTTCGAGATGGTGGAGTATGTGAAGAATCTACCTCTGGGCGAAAAAGAGCGCGAGATGCTCTACTACAAGAATGCCGAAGCCCTCGGCGTAAAGCTGTAATCTTATCAAAAAGGGGCTGCAATGCAGCCCCTTTTTTATACTATTCGCCTCCACCGCACGAAAAAAACACCACCCGCAGGGGTGGTGTTTTTATTTGGAAACCTAGTGGATCTATTAAAGCTAATTCTGGTTAAAGGGAATTGCGATACCCCCACGACTTGCCAAGACGGATTTTTTGGATTCTCCCCTCCTCTGTCATCTTTGCAAGAATGCGATTGGCAGTGGCAGAGGACACGCCAAACAGTTCCCGCACATCGGCATTGGTGATCACCTCGTGCTTTTCCAAGAACCGCTCAATGCGATAGCGACGCTGCTGTTCTGTATTCATCTTTGCTCCGCTATGGGACATGACCGCCTCCATCAGTGCCTCTTGAATGGCAGAGAGCATGAATTCAATGAAGGCCGTGGATTCGGCCTCGGCATTGGAGCGGTTGATGGCGCGATAGTACTCCTCCTGCCGATCATGGATAATGGACTCCACAGGAAGCCACGCAAACAATGGTTTCCATTGCGCCAACAACAATGTATGCCACAGCCGTCCCATGCGCCCGTTGCCATCGGCAAAGGGATGAATCAGTTCCAATTCGTAGTGAAACACGCAGCTCTTAATAAGCATGTGGAAATCGCTCTCCCGCGTCCAATCCAGCAACTCCATCACCGAAGTCGGCACATAGTCGGGCAGCGTGCCAAAATGCAGAATATTCCCCTGTTTGTCCACTACACCCACAGGACGGGAGCGAAAACATCCCGATTCTTCCAATATACCCCGCGTCATCACACCGTGGGCACGCAGCAAATCATCCACAGAATAGGGGTCAAGGATCTCCAGCATCTCGTAGATCTCGTAGGCGTTTTTGACCTCTTCGATGTCTTTTGGCGGCGCAATCACTCGCTTGCCGCTGAGGACAGCGGTAACTTGCTCTAAGCTCAAACGATTCTGCTCGATAGCCAATGAAGAATGGATGGTGCGGATACGGTTACTGCGGCGCAGCATCGGGGTCATGGACTGCGCCATACCAGCATTGACATGCCCAACCAATTCCGCAATCTCTGCAATTGCATCCAGAATTGTTTTTGTGATTTCAAAAGGCGGTTTTTTGTTGCGCATACTCTTCACCTCATAAGTATTATACCACCACATCAATCATTTAGCAACAAAAAACGATTGATGAAACGAGGGATGAACACAAAAGCATGTGGAATTATCTTTAACTCTCCCTACTCAAAGCACCCCATTTTCATCCCCATCATTAAAGGTAGTTTCCTCCATAAACGCAGCAAAACAAAAACCGAAGTGGCACCGCTCTCGCTGCGCCACTCCGATTAAAAACAATAGGGCTGACTCTTTATCTGTGCATCTGTGATTGATCGCTATGTTGCATTATTCTGCTCTCAGGCCGTTTGCCTCAAGGTTCTTGCGATAAGCGGGCAGATGCGTGAACATTTCCTTCTTGAGGGGATTGCGCTTTGTCTTGACGATGACGCAAACCTCATATACAAATACCGCTGCGTTGGCGATGAGTGCAAGGGCACTCAGCACAGTCCATGCAGTGGGATTGTAAGTGGCGGTAATGGAGAACACGGGCATAGCCTGATAATCCACAGCCAGGGAGAACATTCCGAACAGAGCAAGTGTCTGTGCGCGGTGCTGCAGCCAGATGCCGCGTCTGATGAAGAACTCGGCAACAGTGCAGGAAACCAGCAGTGCAAAGCCGGCATACATGGCACGGGTGGAAATGCAGTTGTAGCAGTACGCCATATTCCACAGATCATAGGCAATGATCCAAAACCAAAGCTGATCTGCCCAAACCATGTCACGGGACTTGGTATTTGCAACCTTGATACCCACCCAGCCGGTCATGGTCAGCAGCAGGAACACGCCTGCAAGGGCATTCATCAGGTTCCAGGGACCACCCAGCTGTACAATGCCGGCGGCATCAACGGTCATCGTCTTAAAGTTTGCAAATACTTCATAGTCGCGATAGATAGCCTCAAGAATATTGATGCCGAGAATTGCCACAGGGAAATACCATGCGAACTTTTTGTTGCCCAGCTTGGTATAGCGGATCAGCATAAATCCGATAACACCTGCAAGGGCGGAGTAGGTCTTTATTACGCCGAACCATGTTTTGCTGGAGGGGCTGCCGACCACATCCATGGCGATCAGCACCACCAGCACTACGGGCAGGACACAATACATAAGTATTGAGAAAATCTTGCTGCGGCGGGTCAGTTCATTCAATACCACCAGAGCAACCGTAAGGGCGAGAAATCCCAGTACGGTTGCAACGGTATAACCTTCAAAGAAAAATCCCATAATTTCATCCTTTCAACATCAGCTTTACAGCTGAATCACCACATCGCCGATGGGGTACGCCTTGCAGGAGTGGATGTATCCGTACTGCTCGTCGGCATAGCGGCGCAGCATACCTCTTGCAAGGAACACATTGCCGGAAACCAGCTTGACTCTGCACAGACTGCACTCACCGCTGCGGCAGCATACATTCACACGGACACCTGCACGCTCCAGGGCGGTGAGAATGGACTCGCCGGATCTGGCATCGATCACCCGATCCCCGACGGTAAGGCGGAACACCTCATTGCCCGTAAGTCCTTCAGGCCAGCCAGGCTCGTTCTGGATATCCTTTCTTGCACCGAACATCTCCCTGCGAATACGCTTGGCGGGAACTCCCATACTCTCAAGTTCCTTCTTGCAGAAGTCGTTCATCACCTGGGGACCGCAAATATACGCGGTTCGCTCGGCATAGTCCGGCACCAGTCTGGCAATGAGATCGGCATTGATAAATCCTGTTTCTCCCTGCCAGCCTTCAGCAGGCTCGGAAATCACCAAATGATACTTGAAGTTGGGATACTTTTCCGCATAGGCTGCGAGCTCATCGTGATACAGCGCGGCCTCGGGGGTGCGGCTGCCGTAAAGCAGCACGATGTCTCTGTCCAGCGCAGCTTCCAGCACCTCGCGGATCATGCTCATAAAAGGCGTGATACCGCTGCCACCGGCAAAATACAGGGCCTTCTTGCTGTGGAACACAGGCTGATAGCGGAACACGCCGGCAGGGCCGTTGGCACTGAAGCGGTCGCCGATCTGCACCTTGTCTATCATGTAATCGGAAACAAACCCCTCTGCGGTACGGGCAACGGTGATCTCGTAATACGCCCTCTGACGGGGGGAGGAAGAAATGCTGTAGGGGCGGCTGGTACGCACGCCATCGATCTCGGTAAAGATATTGATATACTGGCCTGCCTCAAAGGGAGGAAGATATCCGTCGGCACCGGCAAAGCGGATAATTCTTGCATTCTTGCCGGTATCCACAATGTCTGCCACAACCAGAGACAGTCTCTCGGGATGCAGCGCGGCTACCTTCTTGTCGGCAATGTTGCCGACGGGGATTTTATCCTGAGAGATGCTTCTGCTGACACGAATGCTCTCCAGAATTTCTTCGCCGTGAACCAATGTACCCAGCAGGGTTTCTTTAATTGTCTTAGCCATATTACACCTCCGCAGCAATCTTTGAAGCTACGCCGTCTGCGTATTGATAGTTCGGGCCGAAGCCACAGGAAGTCACCCAGCCACTGGCAAACTCCAAATTGGGGATCTTGCTCTCTGCGGGGAAGAAGAACACAGACTGCATACGGTCCTGCTCATAGCCGTAAATGGCTCCGCCGGGATGATTGAGATAGCGCATATGGGTCAGAGGCGTGGCGATCTCCATCTCCTCAATATGCTCGGTAAAGCCGGGATACATTTTTTCCAATCTGGCAACGATGCGACGGCCTGCCTCGTACTTCATCTCGTAATACTGTTCCGGAGTGAGCTTTTCCCATTCAGCACTGTATTTGAGGGTACCGGCAGTAATGATGCTGGTGCCGGGAGGCGATACGCTGGGATCGTCAACGGTATAGCAGGTGGCAACAAGGGGATCATGATCCGGCAGCAGCTGGTAGGCATCACGGAAGTCCTTGTTGGCATCCAGGCTCTCATAGTTGAGGGTAAAGGATGTGGTGAAACCGATTTCCTCGGGCGTGCAGTCAAGGCCGATAAAGCAGGTAAGGGCGGAAATACCCACGGTGTACGGTTTAAGGTACTCCCTTGCGCTTTCGGGTACTTCCTCGGGGGCGAGCAGTGCACCGTATGTGGTCAGAGGCGAGATGTTGGAGATGATCTTCTTGGCTCTGTATTCAACGCCGTTTTCATCCACAACGCCGACAGCTGCGCCGTTTTCCAGCATGATGCGCTTTACGCCGCAGTTGAGCCGCACAACGCCGCCCATGCGGCCAATGGCTTCCATGATGGCCTGGTTCATCATCATAGAGGTACCGCGCAGGTAGTGAGGCTTTGTCTCGGTGTAGAAGTAGGTGCACTTTGCAAGGATCGCAAAGGGGAATCTCTCGGGAGGCATACCCATGAAACACCAGTATGCGCTCAGCGCCAACTGCAGCTTGGGATCCTTGAAGAATTCATCCAGCACCTCCTGTGTGCTCTTGAGGGCATACTTGGCAAGGGTGGGATAAATACGGGGGAAGCCGGTCTTCATGATCAGCTTCTTGAGGGCACCGGGTTCACCGGTGCTCTTTGCGCTCTGGGCGGCGAAGGCGGTGGACTCATCGCAGAAATCGTACACTACCTTAAAGTACTCCTTGATGGCTTCCGCCTCTGCAGGAAACTCCTTGCAAAGATGTGCCACGCACTTCTCCCTGTCGGCCGGCAGGCTTACGCCGGTTCCGTCGGGGAAGTTAACCCGGAACAGTTCCTTGATCTCGATCCAGTCGATTTCATCGAGGATACCGTAGCGGGCGAACTGCTCTCTGAGGGGGCCGGGATTCTCCGGGGTGCCCATATGGGAGAGCTGATGCAGGGCAATTTCAAACTCAAAGCGGCCTCTTCTGAAACTGCTGCCGCAGCCGCCGGGGATATTGTGTCTTTCAAACAGGATAACACGCTTACCCTTTTCGGCAAGGGTAGCAGCAGCGGCAAGACCGCCGTTTCCCGCGCCGATTACGATGACATCATATTGCTCCATTGCATAATTTCCTTTCAGGTTATCAATTATCAGGACAGGAAGAGGGGTGCGAAGGTAAAGTTGATGCCGCCGTTCTTCACCATGAGGATAATACAGGCGGCAATAAGCGCCAGATTGATGATCATGCACACGACCTGTACGCTCGTTTTCTTCGTCCACTTCACGAAACGGTCGAACTTCTCAAAGAAGAATTCACGCTCGAACCAGTCCTTTGCACCGATCTGCAGCCAGCCGCCGATGGAGAGGGAGATCGCTCTGAGCAGCAGCCACATACCGATACCGCCATACTGACCCAAACCCAGTGTGCAAACCGAGCCGATCAGGGGCGCACCCAGGAAGCCCACATGCATGAGCGCCACAGAGGAGGAGAACTCGTTGGTGACGAAAATCCAGTTCCACAGGGTGTAGGCAAGGGCATACATGATGGTGATGGCAGGCAGAACGCCGTTGGTCAAATAGTAGTCACCGATCGGTGCATCGAAAACCCACACACCTCTGAGGGTGATGACGCCGACTGCCAGGGCGATACCGGAGATACCGTTGAAGATCTTCTTATAGCGGAAAAGGTCGGTAAAGGTCGCCTCAAGAATGTTGACGATCAGCATAAGCATAACAATATCAACATATACCTGAGGGTTGAACAGCAGCATCGCAGCAAATACGTTAAGAATACGCATTGTAAGCAGCGTTATCAGCTTAAGTTTTTCAAAGAATACCGGCTTGGCAAAGATAAGTACCAGTATGGACGGAATGACTACGAGAGGAATATTTGCATGAATGGGGTAGAAAGCGGAAATGATTGCCATTCCGGTGATAGCGGCAGTGAACATGATCCACTTAAAAAACACTTCCGAACCCTTGTTTTTAATCTGTAACTGTTCCATTTTTCTCTCTCCTTCATGTATTTGTTGATTTCCCAATTTTGATTTCCGAATAACAAACACTCTATAGTTCTGCTAAGCTGTTGTGCTGAGGCTGTCCCCTTCTCTCACCTCCCCTGCTTTTCCGTTATGATCTGGGGAACTCCTCCCCAAAGTTCACGATTTACTGCGGTATGCGTCTGCAAGTATTTTGCAGAATCCGGTGACTCTTCGCCGCATGTTTTCCTCGGTGTCACGCTCTTCATCTATGGCCATCTTCTGCATAAGGCCCAGCAGCGAATCGTAGGTGTTGTAATACAGATTCTCAATATCATCATCGGCTCTAACGCTGCCGTCCTCAATGCCCATATAAATCGCCTCCGCAAGCGGGCCTTGCCTGTCCTTAAAGGGGGCAGGGGGCTTGCCTTTTACCAGCGAAGATTTTCCGTTGCGCTTGAGATATGCCTCAGCCTCATGAACAAACACCAGCTCCTGGCGGCTGGTGAAAAGGATCTCGGCATAGGCCAGCAGCACCGCATAGATACGATCCGCACCTGACTTTCCTGCTTGCCTATCACGGCAGACAAGCGTTGCCTGCTCCATGACCTTGCGCCAGAACAACAGGGCGGTTTCCAATACCAGATCGGACTTGCTTTCGAAATAACGAAAAACGCTGCGCTCGGTAAGTCCGGCCATTTTCGCAATGTCCGAAACCTTGGCAGCATCAATACCCTTATCCACAAAACAAATAAGGGCATGGGTGACGACCCGCGAAATATTCTCTTCCTTTCGGGCTGTATACAATCTGTTTTCCATATTTTTTCCTGATGAAATCATTGTTTTCTTAACATGTACGCAAATTGTCAGTCTGACTGACAATTTACATTATATATGATTTGGTGCTTTTTGTCAAGTATGAACAGTTTTTTGCAGTCTTGCCGCTGTTTACTATTGCATTATTCCAACACATAGTATATACTGTACCCAATAAACGACTTTCCCAAGGTCGTTATCCGAATACACATCTCCATATTGCGCACCGCTTTGTGCAAACGCTGACCCGAGGGGGACATTCCTTTTTAGACAGAAGGATTGCCGCCCTTGTTTTCGCGCGCTCAAAACGCATCTGATACGGCGCTTGAACCTTTACACCTCTCATGCGCCTTGTTATGACAGCACAAAATCGAAAGGAGATCATCATGAGTAAGCTGAGACCCAAAATCGTGCAACTGGCCAAGATGGTTGGCGGAATTAGCGGCGTTGTAAACAAAATCGATGAAAACGCCCCCGAGTATTACTCTCTTGCGGATATACTGACCGATGAGGAGGCAGAGGTAGCGCTTGCTGCAGGCCTTAGAAAAAACCGCACCGTGGAATACCTTGCCAAAAAAACAGGCAAGAGCATAGAAGAAACCAAGCGTATCGCCGATCGCCTTGCCTGGATCGGCGTATTCCGCTGTACCTATGAAGAAGAGTTCGGGCAAGATTGCTACTATGTGCAGATTTATGCCCCCGGCATACTGGAGATGCTGGTCAACAACACGGAACTGCTGGAGGCTCATCCCGAAGTCGCCCGCGCATTTGAAGAATACACCCGCACAAGAATCGCCAAACTCGCGCCCATGCTCCCCGATGGCTACGGCCTTATGCGCGTTGCCCCTGTGGAAAGTGCCCTGGAGGGTGTCGAGGGTGTTACCGATGACGAGCGTATAAGCTGCTATCTGAATAAATACGACCGCTTCTCTGTGGCTCCCTGCTCCTGCCGCGCTACCCGCCGCGTATTGGATCAGGGCTGCGGCCATCTGGAAGAGGATATGTGCATCCAGATGGGAAAAGGCGCTGAACACTTCATCCGTACCGGACGCGCGAGAGAAATCACACGGGAAGAGGCTTTGGAGATCCTCAAGCGCGCCGAGGACAATGGACTTGTCCATAACCTTCCCAACATTGAAGAAGTGGGCGACAGCGCCGCGATCTGTAACTGCTGCGGCTGCTCCTGCTTTGGTCTGAGAGCCGGTCTGATGTTCGGTGCCCGCGATGCAATCCGTTCCAATTTTGAGGCGCGTATCGACGAAACCAAGTGCGTTGCCTGCGGCATGTGTGTGGAAAACTGCCAGGCCAACGCCCTTAAGCTTGGCCAGAAGCTTTGTACCAAGGAACCCCTTGCCCAGCCCGAGCAGTACAAAAAAATGTCCAACTCCCTTGTGTGGAGCAAACGCAACTGGAATCCGGATTACCGCGAAAACAGAGAGGACACCCTTGCCACCGGTACGGCTCCGTGTAAAACCGCCTGCCCGGCACATATTGCGGTACAGGGCTACCTGCGTCTTGCCGCCGAGGGCCGCTACACCGATGCCCTTGAGCTGATCAAGCGCGAGAACCCCTTCCCTGCTGTATGTGGTCGTATCTGCAACCATCGCTGTGAAACCGAATGTACACGCGGCAGCATTGACGAAGCCGTGGCAATCGACGAAGTCAAGCGCTTCATCGCCGATCACGATTTGAACGCGGAGACCCGCTTCGTCCCCCCTATGGTCAATCAGATCGGTCGCCCCTATGAAGAGAAGATTGCCATCATCGGCGCGGGTCCTGCAGGTATGACCTGTGCATACTTCCTTGCCGCTAAGGGCTATAAGCCCACGGTATTTGACAAGGCGGCACGCCCCGGTGGAATGATGATGAACGGCATCCCCAACTTCCGTCTGGAAAAGGATGTGATCCAAGCTGAAATTGACATCCTCGTTGAGATGGGTGTAGATTTCAAGTGCGGCGTTGAGGTGGGCAAGGACATTACCATCCCCGAGCTTCGTAAGCAGGGTTACAAGGGCTTCTATCTTGCCATCGGCCTCCAGTCCGGCGGCAAGCTCGATGTTCCCGGCGCTGATGCAGAAGGCGTAATGGCCGGCATTGACTTTACCAAAAAGGTAAATCTCGAAGGCCCACAGCAACTTAACGGCAATGTGGTGGTGATCGGCGGCGGCAACATCGCCTGCGATGTGGCCCGCACTGCCGTACGCTGCGGCGCAGACTCCGTCACCATGTACTGTCTTGAGTCCTATGACAAAATGCCCTGTGGTGAAGAAGACCGCTCCGAGTGCGAACACGACGGCATCGTCATTCGTGCCGGCTGGGGACAGACCGAGATCGTCACTGAAAACGGCAAGACCGTTGGTGTAAACTTCCGAAAGTGCCTTTCCGTCCAGGATGGCGAGGGCAGATTCGCTCCCACATTTGACGATGACACCACCGAGTTCGCCAAAGCGGACTATGTTATGTACTGCATCGGTCAGAAGGCAGACTGGGGCACGCTCCTTACCGGCACCGCTGTGCAGCTTAATCAGCGCGGCCTTGCCGAGGCTGACCCCCTCACCTATCAGACCGCTGAGAAGGACATTTTCGTGGGGGGCGACGCCTACACCGGACAGAAGTTCGTGATTGATGCGATTGCCGCTGGTAAGGAGGCTGCCATCTCCCTGCACAGAATCGTGCACGAAGGACAGACACTCACCTACGGCCGCGACCGCAGAGTATACCGCGCATTGGATAAGAAAAACGCCCTTGTGCCTGAGGACAGCTTTGATCACGGAAGCAGACAGCTGCCTGGCTACAATGAGGCAAAGCGCAAGTCTTTCGGCGATGCAAGACTCACCTTCACCGAGGAACAGGTAAAGAAAGAAACCGCGCGTTGCCTTGGCTGCGGCGCAACGAAGGTTGACAGCTACCTGTGTATCGGCTGCGGTGTATGCACCACCAAATGCAAGTTTGATGCCATCAAGCTGGTTAAGGTTCGTGATTGGCACGCAGGCGCTTTTGAAACCATGCCCATCAAGGTCGCCGAGCATCTGGTGAAGAAAGTTGGCCGCGCTGCCGCGAAGCCTTTCTCGAAGGAATAAACCTATGCATGAAATGGGTTTGATGGATGCAGTACTGAGAACGGTAGAGCGCATCCGACAGGAGCAGCAGCTTGGCCCTGTACGCAAGATCACCATTGAGGTCGGCGAACTATCGGGAGTCGTGCCGAGATTTCTTGAGGAGTGCTATGAGGCTGTTGCCGCAGGTACACCCTTTGAAAAAACAGAGCTTGCCATCGAAATGGCTCCGGGCCTGGCAAGGTGTGAAGACTGCCGCAAAGAATTCCGTCCGGTCAGCACTATGTTGCGCTGTCCTGCCTGCAACGGAGAAAAACTCACACCCATCGCCGGCAGAGACATGACCATAAAGGAGATCGAGGTTTACGATCAGGAATAGCCTCCATGCGGAAAATATCCGCCCTTCTCGCTTAAGGGCGGCTGGGGCTCCTCAAGACACGGAACGGTGACGACGGAAGGACGCTGCTTGAATCAATGAACAAGAAAGAGATCATCTCCTTTTTCGACAAGATGGCACCGGACTGGGATTCCCGCCTGGTGGTGGATATGGAAAAAATCAGCTTCATACTGGATCGGGCCGGCATAAAGGAAAACTGTACGGTATTGGATGTAGCCTGCGGTACAGGTGTATTGTTTCCCTATTATCTTCGCAGGAATGTATCCCGTGTTATCGGCGTGGATATCTCTCCCAACATGACACGCCTTGCTGTCGCCAAGAATCGGGATGTCCGCGTGGAGGTCATCTGCGCAGATATCGAGGCGCTGCCCGTGCACCGCAGATGCGATTGTTGCGTGGTATACAATGCCTTCCCGCACTTTCCCGATCCACAGGCTCTGGTTGCCTGCCTTGCAAACTGGGTAAAACCGGGAGGCAGACTCACTGTGGCTCACAGCATGAGCCTTGCGGCGCTGAAACGGCATCACGAAGGCAGCGCCGAACATGTTTCCAGACAGATGCTGGAAGCACAGGAGTTGGCAAATATGTTTGCACCGTGGTTTACCGTGGACTGTGCCGTGTCGGATGAGGAGAAATATGTTGTCAGCGGAATACGGCAACAGTCGTAACGCTCAAAACCGCGAAAACACCACCCGCAGGGGTGGTGTTTTTATTTGGTGGAGGCGAGGGTTCGACTCCCTTCTTGCAGGACGGGACGCCCCTACCCTTGCATGGGGAGAGCGCGAGAGGGGAGGGTA